>JAICZB010000087.1 GCA_025933895.1 Thermoleophilia bacterium | reverse complement strand
GACCAGGAGGTGACCCTCGCGAAGCGGATCGAGCGCGGCGACATGGGCGCGAAGACCGCGATGATCGAGGCGAACCTCCGCCTCGTCGTCTCGATCGCGAAGGGCTACCTCGGCCGAGGCCTCTCCTTCCTCGACCTGATCCAGGAGGGCTCGCTCGGCCTGATCCGCGCGGTGGAGAAGTTCGACTACCGCAAGGGATACAAGTTCTCGACGTACGCGACGTGGTGGATCCGCCAGGCGGTGACGCGGGCGATCGCGGACAAGGCCCGCACGATCCGGATCCCGGTCCACATGGTCGAGAAGCTGAACAAGGTCGTGCACATCGAGCGGCAGCTCGTGCAGCGACTCGGGCGCGAGCCGAGCCCGGAGGAGATCGCCGAGGAGCTCGAGATGACGACCGAGGAGGTGCGCGAGATCCTGCGCATGTCCCAGCTGCCCATCTCGCTCGAGAAGCCGATCGGCGAGGAGGAGGACTCCTCGCTCGGCGACTTCGTCGAGGACGAGGCCGCGGAGTCGCCGTTCGACACCGCACAGCTGCTCCTGCGGCGCGATGACGTTTCGAACGCGCTCAACGCGCTGCCGCGCCGCGAGCGCGAGGTGATCGAGCTCCGCTACGGGCTCCTCGGCGGCGAGCCGCGCACGCTCGAGGAGGTCGGCCGCGCCTTCGGCGTGACGCGCGAGCGGATCCGCCAGATCGAGAACAACACGCTGAAGAAGCTCGAGCACCTGCCCGAGGCGCAGGCGCTCCGCGACGCCGTTTCCTAGTCAGCGACGTCCGGGTCGCGGCTCAGGCCGGCGTCGGTCGCGCGCAGGAGCGGCACGAAGAGCTTGCAGTGTGGGCACTTGAAGCCGAGGTAGCGGGCGGCGCGCCCGCCCTCGATCGGCTCGGCTGCGAAGGTCTTGTGGCAGTGGGGACACTCGACGTCGTAGCTTCGCTCTCGTGTGACCCCGCTCACGTCATCTCGCGTACCCGCCACCGACAGTCGCCACGCATCGGAAGCGCATTCCGTTCCGTCCGACCGCGCTCGTAGCGTTCCGGCTCGTGGACGAGAGCGTCCTTCGCCGCAGCGTCGCCGAGTACATCGGCACCTTCACGCTCATCTTCATCGGCGGCGGCGCCGGCATCGTCACCGGGCAGGACATCGTCGCGGTCGCGCTCGCCAACGGCCTCGCGATCGGGATCATGGTCACGAACCTCGGCCACATCTCCGGCGGCCACTTCAACCCCGCGATCACGCTCGGCTTCCTCTCCACGCGGCGGATCACGCCGGTGCTGGCCGTCGCCTACTGGGCCGCGCAGCTGCTCGGGGCGATCTCCGCCGCCTTCATCCTGCGCTGGCTCTTCCACCAGATCTCGGTCGCGGTGCTCGCCGCGCCCGCGCCCCACACGACCGACGCCAAGGCTTTCGTGCTCGAAGCGATCATGACGTTCTTCCTCGTCTGGGCGGTGTGGGCGACCGCGGTAGACCCGCGCGGTGCCTTCAAGGCGATCGCGGGGCTGGCGATCGGCCTCACGATCAGCATCGACGTCTTCGTCGGCGGTCCGATCACCGGTGCCGCGATGAACCCGGCCCGGGCGTTCGGCCCCGAGCTCGCCGGCAACAGCTGGACCGGCTGGTGGATCTACTGGATCGGCCCGTTCGCCGGCGCGCTGCTCGCCGCGCTCGTCTACGAGTACCTCTATCTCCGACCGCCACGGCCGCTCGTCGTCGGCACGCCCGAGTCCGGCGTCGACGAGCCGCGCCCGGGCGAGACCGCCCTCAGTTAAGGCAGGAACTCGACGTAGCGCTCGACCGGCTCGCGCTCGCGGGGCGAGGGGTCGCGCTCGGCCGTGCCGAAGTGGAGCAGGCCGAGGAAGCGCTCGCCGTGCGGAATGCCGACCGCCTCACGGCCGGTCTTCGTGCGCAGCACCTGCGGCGTGCGCCAGTAGGTCGCGATGCCGCGCTCCGTCGCGGCGAGGAGGACGAGCTGGATCGCGGCCGCGGTCGCGCACACGTCCTCCTCGTCCATCGCGAGGTCGCCGGTGAGCGCCGCGGTCGCGAGCACGAGGGTCGGCGCCCGGTCGAGCTTCTGCGCCTCCTTCTCGCCGGCGACGCGCTTCAGCGCCGCCAGCGTCTCGGGCCCGAGGACCCGGAAGCGCCACGGCTGGTTGAGGTGATGCGTCGGCGCGAAGCGCGCCGTGGCGAGCAACTCGAGCAGGGTTTCGCGCGGGACGGGCTCCGGGCCGAACGCCTTGTGCGTCCGGCGCGCCGCCGCCAGGTCGCTCAGGCTCACGCGAGGCGCGCAGTGACCGTGACGGTCGCGCCTGCCCGCTCGAGGAGCTGGGAGAACGGGCAACCGGCATGCGCCTCCACGACCGCCGCCTGCAGGGAGGCGTCGGTCACGCCGTCGACACGCGCGACGATCTCCACCCGCGAACCGACGATCTGATGACCCTGCCCCTCGACCTCGTCCATCTCGATCGTGACCGCGGTGTCGAGCCGGCCGGGCGGCGTGCCGGCGGACGTCAGCTCGCCGGCGAGCGACATGGTGAGGCAGCCCCCGTGCGCGGCGGCGAGCAGCTCCTCGGGGCTCGTCTTGCCTCCGGGCTCGCCGACCCGCGAAGGCAGGGAGAAGGGCAGGCGCGCGAAGGAGCCGCTCGCACCGTCGAGGGTTCCCGCGCCACGGGCGAGGTTGCCGTCCCAACCGACGTGCGCGGTGCGCTCGATGTGCGGCATCAGACGGCCGGAACCACCGCGGCGCTGCCGTCGGGGTAGTAGGCCTCGGCCGGCGACCCGGCCGGCCGGAAGACGCCGAGCACGCGCATCTCGCCGGGCCCGTGGTTCTCGAGGCAGTGGACGAGCCGGGCGGGCAGGTGGACGCACGAGCCGGCGCGCAGCGCGGCGCTCTCCCCGTCGACGTGGAAGGCGCCGTCTCCGGCGAGGACGTACACGACCTCGTCATAGAGATGGAAATGGTCGGGGGCCCGGCCGGGGGGGATGTAGCCGACGAACTGGGTCACCGACGCGCAGCCGTTCTCGGGGTGCGCGAGCACCGTGAACTCGCGCCCGGCGGTCGCCGTGTCGCGCCCGCCGCCGCCGATGACGGCATGACCCGCCGACGCGGGCAGCGGCTCTTCGACGAGCACGGAGAGAAGCTTCAGTCCATCCGCGGACTCGACTCGCCACGGCGTGCCGCGTGCGACGAAGACGCCGGTGCCCGCCTCGAGTTGTTGCGGCTCGCCTCCGACCGTCGCCGACGCGCTGCCGTCGAGGACGTAGAGCACCTCGTCGCGCTCGTCGTCGCGGCGCTCGTCGCCCTCGCCGTCGAAGCGCAACAGCCGCTGCTGAAACTCCGGAACTTCGAAGAGCGGCGTCAGCGGCTCGCCCGTCTCCTCGGCCTGGAGCGTGTACTTCATGCGCGCGAGCCTATACCGCGACTCCCCTTCCGATGCCTCGCACCGCGGGGTAGAGTCGCGGGCCAGGGCTCCGCCGGGACGCAAACCTCGGCCGGAGGAATGCGTCTTACAAGTGAGGAAGTCCCAAAAGGAGGGCATGGATGTTGAAGAAGGTTGGGGCAGTCGCGGCTTTCGCGGCACTCGCCTCGGTTCTGGTCGCCACCACGGCGTGGGGCTCGGCCAAGGCTCCGGCTCGCGCCAGCGCGGCGGCGGCCAAGACCATCAAGTGCGGCAAGACGGTCACGATCGGCATCGCGTATCCGGCGACCGGCCCGGCCGCCTCACTCGGTGCGCCGCAGTTCGACTGGGCCAGCTACGCCAAGAAGCGGTGGAACAAGAGCCACAAGCTGAAGATCAAGCTCGTCGTCGGCGACACCAAGCTCGGGGACTCCCCGGGTCTTGCTGTGCCGGTCGCGCACTCGTTCGGCTCGAACGGCAAGATGCTCGCCGTGGTGGGGCCGGCGGGGAGCCAGGAGGTACAGGACAGCATCGGGATCTACAAGAAGGCCGGCCTAGTGGCCGTGTCGGGGTCGGCGACCCGCATCTTCCTGACGCGGGCGAAGACCGGTAACCCGCGCGAGACGCCGAAGGGCTACTTCTTCCGCACGGTTCCGAACGACGGCCAGCAGGGCGACGCGGTCGCCTCCTGGATCCACAACAAGCTGAAGTTCAAGCACGTCTACATCATCGACGACGAAGAGGCTTACAGCCAGGGACTCGCAAACCAGGTGGCGGCCGATCTGGCGAAGTTCGGCGTCACGGCGGGTCGCAACCACATCAGCCAGCAGCAGCAGGACTTCTCTTCGGTGGTCACGGCGATCCCGGCCAACACGCAGCTCGTCTACATCCCATGGCAGCTGCCGGGCCAGGCGCAGACCTTCTACAACCAGCTCCACGCTGCCGGAAGGCACGCGAAGATCATGGGTTCCGACGGAACCGACGCTCCCGGAACGTTCCAGCCCAACGGGAACGGCTACGTCTCCGGATTCCCGGTGGACTTCACGAGCTCGGTTCTGAAGTCGTTCATGAAGGCCCACAACCATCAGCCCGAGACGTTCGGCATCCCGTCGTACACCGCGACGCTGGTCGCTGCCACCGCCATTTCGAAGGCGTGCAAGGCCGGTCACGGCAAGACGACGCGCGCCGCGGTGCGCAAGCGGGTGCCGAAGGTGAAGCTGTCCGCGAAGGCGGGTCTGCTCGGCTTCGGGATCCAGTTCCTCAACAAGAACAAGGCCACGTACCAGGGCCCGGGTGACATGGGAGGCACGGCGAACTTCGCCATCTACCAGATCACCAGCGGCGGGTCGTACAAGCGCGTCGGCTGACCGACAGCCCCTGATGTCTGCGAGCGGCCCACCTGGTGGGCCGCTCGTGGTTCTGAGAAGGTAGGCCCCTTGCACCTCCTGCTCTTCAACATCATCGACCAGATCCGATCGCTGGGGTGGGGCGGAGCGTTCGAGTTGCTCCGGAACGGGATCGTGCTCGGGAGCCTCTACTCCCTGATCGCTCTGGGCTACACGATGATCTACGGGATCCTGAAGCTCCTGAACTTCGCGCACGGCGACGTCTACATGGTCGGCGCGTTCCTCGGCTTCGGCGTGCTCACGGCGTTCGGCGGAGCGCTCAACCCGGGGATCGGGCTCGTGCCGCTGATCATCATCATGTTCGCGGTGGCCATGCTCGGCTCGGGTGTCCTCGGCGTCGGAATCGAGCGGTTCGCGTACCGCCCTTTGCGTAACGCGCCGAGGATCGCGCCGCTGATCGCCGCACTGGGCGTCTCGTTCTTCCTCGAGAACAGCGCACAGTTGATGACGAACGGGTTCCAGTACAACTACGACGCATTCCAGCTCGGCGGGAAGAACGGCAACTTCGGGCCGCTTTTCGATCCCGTCTTCACCGTCGCCGGCAACCCCGTCACCGTTGTGCAAGTGCTCGTGGTGGGCTCCGCGGTCACGCTGATGGCGGCGCTCATCTTCCTCGTCTCCCGTACCCGGCTCGGGAAGGCGATGCGGGCGACGGCGTTCGACCAGGAGGCGGCGTCGATGATGGGAATCGACACCGACCGGGTCATCTCGTCCACCTTCTTCATCGCGTCGGTGCTCGCCGGCGCGGCGGGCGTGATGTACGGCCTCTACATCGGCACCACCTTCTACTTCATGGGATTCCTCGCCGGCCTCAAGGCGTTCACGGCCGCAGTGGTCGGCGGCATCGGCAGCATCGTCGGCGCCATGGTCGCAGGCGTTCTCGTCGGCCTGATCGAGTCGTACGCGATCGGCTACGTGGGCGGCCAGTGGTCGGACATCGTCGTCTTCGGCATCCTCATCCTGTTCATGATCGTGCGGCCGACCGGGCTTTTCGGGGCCCAGGCGATCCAGAAGGTATGAGCGAAGCGCCTGGCACCCCGGGCGTGACTCCACCGCCCGGCGATCCGACCGAGAGCCGGATCGGCGTCGACTCCTGGGTGGCTCAGGCCGAGGGCAGGCGCGCACGTCGCCGCGGGCCGGCGAGACTCCTCGCCCGCGGCTGGGAGTGGTCGCCGGACCCGGTCAAGCTGCTCCTGTTCGTCGGACTCGCCTCGACCCTCCCCTTCTGGCTGAACGAGGGCGATCTCTTCAACTTCGGTCTGTTCACGCTTCTCTACGTCGCGCTCGCTCTCGGCCTGAACGTCGTCGTCGGCTTCGCCGGGCTTCTCGATCTCGGGTATGTCGCCTTCTTCGGCATCGGCGCCTACACGTACGCGCTGCTGTCCTCCAGCCATTACGGAATCCACTGGCCGGCCGAGGCGACGATCCCGATCTCGATGGCCGTGGCGGCACTGGCCGGGCTGATCCTCGGCTCCGCGTCGCGCAGGCTCCTCGGGGACTACCTCGCGATCGTGACGCTGTTCTTCCTCCAGGCCTTCGCCGCGTTCACGAACACCGCCAACCCGACCGTGCACGGAGTAGGTCTCACCGGAGGCCCGAACGGGATCGCGAACCTCGATCCGCTGACCTTCTTCGGCTACAAGCTCAACTCGACGAAGCAGCAGTACTTCTTCCTCGTGATCGTGGTGGCCGTCGTCGCGGCCGCGCTCCACTTCATCAACCAGTCGCGAACCGGGCGCGCCTTCCGCGCGCTCCGCGAGGACCCGCTGGCCGCCGAGGTCATGAGCATCCCGGTCAACCGGCTCAAGCTTCTCGCGTTCGTTCTCGGCGCCGCGATCGCAGGGCTGTGCGGCACCATCTTCGCCGCCAGCTTCACAGCGGTGACCGCCGGCAGCTTCGGCGTCCCTCTGCTGATCCTGCTGTACGCAATCATCATCCTCGGGGGACTCGGCAGCATCGCCGGGGTCATCCTGGGCGGCTTCGTGATCAACATCTCCTCCCAGTTCCTCGCACCGCAGAACGACCACCCGGACGTCAAGCGCTGGCTCTTCTACGGGACGATCGTCCTCATCGTCGCGCTGATGAAGCCGTGGTATCGAGCCGTTCTCGTGCTCGCCGCGACGATCGCCTTCGGCTACGCGGTCCACGCGATCGTCTCGGCCACGACCGTCGCCACCTGGACGACGGGCGCGCCGGTCGCAGCGGGCTCGCGCTCGATCAGGGACGGGATCCAGGGCTGGGTCGTCATGCCGCACGCGACAGCCACCGGGCCGCACGTGAACTTCAACACGTGCCTCTACATAGGACTCGTCGTGGCCGCGGTGACCGTGCGGAGCCTGAGCGGCTGGTGGCGCCTGGCCGCGCTCGTGCCCACGCTGTACCTGACCGCGATGGTCTGGGAGAACATCCTCGCCCAGAATCCATCCGTCACGGCGCTGATCCTCTTCGGCGCGATGCTCATCGCCCTCATGACCGTCCGGCCGCAGGGCCTGCTCGGCACGGCCCGCGTGGAGATCGTCTGATGGCAGAGCCCCAGCCGAGTCCGGAGTCGACGCAGACGAAGCCGCTGCTCGAGCTGGAAGGCGTCTGGAAGTCGTTCGGCGGTCTCGTCGTGATCGACAACCTCGACCTCGCCGTGAACGAGAACGAGATCGTCAGCGTGATCGGCCCCAACGGCGCCGGCAAGACGACGCTGTTCAACCTGATCACCGGGATCTATCCACCCGACTCGGGAGCAATCCGCCTCGACGGCGAGAGCCTCGTCGGCCTGCCGCCGCACAAGATCGCGCGCCGCGGGGCCGCCCGAACCTTCCAGACGCTCCGGCTCTTCCTGAACATGACCGTGATCGAGAACGTGATGGCGTCGCAGTACGGGCAGACGAAGGTCGGGATCGCGCGGGCGATGCTTCGGACGCCGGGAATGCGGCGGGAGGAGCGGGAGATCCGCGCCCGGGCCGAGGAGAAGCTCGCCTTCTTCGGCGAGCGTCTGATGGGGTACCGCTGGGACCAGCCTGCGTACTCGCTCTCGTACGCCAACCGGCGGCGGCTCGAGATCGCGCGCGCGATGGCGACCGAGCCGCGCATCCTCCTCCTCGACGAGCCCGCCGCCGGCATGAACCCGTCCGAGACGCACGAGATCACCGAGCTGATCGGGAAGCTCCGCGACGACGGCGGCTACACGATCCTCGTGATCGAGCACGACATGCACGTCGTCGAGGGGATCTCCGACCGTGTCGTCGCGCTCGACCACGGAGTGAAGATCGCCGAGGGAACCTTCGAGGCCGTCGCGACGAACCCGCGCGTCGTCGAGGCGTATCTCGGCACGAGCGCGGCGGTGACGAAGTGACCGAGGGAAACGGCGCGGCGCCCGAGCCGCTGCTGCGGCTCGACAACGTCGACACGTTCTACGGTCCGATCCACATCCTGCAGGGCCTCAGCCTGGAAGTGCGGCCCGGGGAGCTCGTCTGCCTGCTCGGCGGGAACGCGTCGGGCAAGTCGACGACGCTGAAGACGGTGCTCGGCATCGTGCGGCCGCGGAACGGAAGCGTGCATTTCGCGGGCGAGGACGTGACGACGCGCTCGACGAGCTACCGGATCGGCAAGGGGATCGCCATCGTCCCCGAGAACCGGCGGCTCTTCGCACCGATGACCGTGCGCGAGAACCTCGAGATGGGCGCGTTCCTCCGCGGCGGCGGCCAGAAGGAGGACTTCGACCGCGTCTACGAGCTCTTCCCGCTGCTGCACGAGCGCCGT
>JAICZB010000178.1 GCA_025933895.1 Thermoleophilia bacterium | reverse complement strand
TCGAAGCTCGGCAAGCTCGCCTCACCCGGGCCGCTGGGGCCGGTGGGCCCGGAAGGGCCGCCGATCGAGAGCGGCTCGGACCTCGCCCCGGCCGGTTCGCCTCCACCGGGAGGGAACGTCGACGGCATCTCGTGCCAGGGCGGTGAGCAGACCCTGTTCCACATCCACGCCCGCCTCACCATCTTCGTCGACGGCCGGTCGGAGCGCGTCCCGGCCGGGGTCGGCATCGCCGACCCCCAGTCGGAGCAGACGACGCGCGGCCCGTTCGTCGCCAGCGGAGCGTGCTTCTCCTGGCTCCACACGCACGCGGCGGACGGGGTCATCCACATCGAGTCGCCGGTCCAGCGGGCCTTCACGCTCGGTAACTTCTTCGACGTCTGGGGCCAGCCGCTCTCCTCGTCGCAGGTGGGCCCCGCGAAAGGAAAGGTCACCGCGCTGGTCGACGGCA
This sequence comes from Thermoleophilia bacterium, assembly GCA_025933895.1. Taxonomy (GTDB): domain Bacteria; phylum Actinomycetota; class Thermoleophilia; order Gaiellales; family Gaiellaceae; genus Palsa-739. The sequence continues at coordinate 5,078 of JAICZB010000178.1, read as the reverse complement.
AGGTCTGGCTCGGCGACCCGGGCGCGATCCGCCTGGAGTCGCACCGCCAGATCCAGCTCGAGGTCGGCACGCCGCTCGTGGGGCAGCTGCGGATCAAGAACTGGGCCGGGCTGTGACATAGGCGCGACCGGCGACGTATCAGGGACATGAAGGCAATCGTCGTCCTGGCGTTGCTCGCCGCTGCCGGCTTCGCGCTCGCCGCTTGCGGCTCGGGCGCGGACGGCGCGGGTGGTCCGCGGACTACGGCGTTCACCAGCCCCGTCACGACGACGATCGCGGACGCACAGACCGGCGACAAGATCACCTGCAACGGGAAGGGAGGCGCAGCGGTTCCGCCGCCGGGTCACGGCGTCGCGGCCATCGGGGATCCCACGCCCGGCTCCACCGGGTCGAGCCTCGTCCTCAAGCGGCTGGCGGACGGCTCGCTCGTCGTCGCCTGCACCCTGTAGCGTCGGGGCCGTCGGGGGTCGCGAGTAGGCTGCGGCCGTTGAAGCCGCTGGCCTTCGTGATCTTCCAGCTCCTCGTGCTCGGCTGGGCTGCCTTCGCCCACATCCGGCGCGACCCGTCTCCGCTCTACAAGGTGGCCTGGGCCGGAGCTCTGGGCGGAGTGATCGGCCTCGACGTCTGGTACTTCGCCAACTACGCCTACCCCGGCGGCTTCAGCCTCTGAGCTCGGCCGGCTTGCGGGCGAGGATCACCTCGGTGTCGCCCGGCCAGTCCCAGAACAAGCCGTCCGGAGAGTGGGATGCGAGCAGCTCGCGCACGTCGGCTGCGAACTCCTCGACGCGGTCGCCGAAGAGGTGCGGCGCCGACCACGAGAAGGAGAAGTAGCCGGAGAGCACGCTCTCGCCGTCCCGCAGCAGGTCGGGGATGCCCGGAACGAAGATCGCCTGCGGCTCGCCGAATCGCGTGCGGACGAGGACGTCCTCGAAGCGGTGCGTCCGCACCGGCGCGGCGCCCTGGCCTGCGCGCCGGCTCGGGCCGAGGTACTTCTGCACCAGCTCCTCGATCTCCGCGTGCGGGATCGGCGGGCGGCCCGGGCTCGGAGGCGTGGGCCGTCCCTCGACGGTGTGCACGATCAGGGCCAGTCCGCCGCCCGGCTCCAGCATGTCGTACACGGCTTCGGCAACCCGGGCCTCGTCCGTCCAGTGAAGGGACAGACCGAAGGTCACCGCTCGGTACGGCCCGGGCGCGGCCTCCGGCAGGTCCTCGGCCCGTGCGTGCACCCAGCGGATGTTCCCGATCCCCCGTTCGCGGGCGACGCGGCCGGCCTCGGCGAGCATGTCCGGATCCGGGTCGAGACCGACGGCCTCCTCGAAGAGGTGCGCCAGCCGGAGAGTGAGGATGCCGGGCCCGCAGCCGCCGTCGAGCAGCCTGCCGGTTCCGTCGAGGCCCAGCTCCTCGGCAAGAACGGCCTCGAGCTGCGGCGAGTACGGCGGCCGGCCGACCCGGTAATGGGCGGCTGCGCCGGCGTAGATGGTCGGGTCGTACGGCACGAGGAGAGGATGCACGCTGCGGAGGATCTCGCCCGGCTAAACAAGACCGGCCGCAGCTGCGTCGAATGAGCAGATGGGGTCGCGAGGAGCATCGCTGGAGGAGCTGGAGACGGTGTATCGGCGTGAGCTTCCCCGGTTCGTGCGTGCGGCGTCGGCGATCGTCGGCAGCGAAGCCGGTGGCCGCGATGCCGTCCAGGACGCGTTCGCGAGCGCGGTCAAGTCGAGGTCGTCGTTTCGGCGCGAGGTCGAGCTCGAGGCGTGGGTCTGGCGCATAGTCATCAATACCGCTGTCCAGCACCACCGCCGCGCTCCCGCCGAGTTGGACCTCGAGGACGTGTTCGTGACAAGCGAGAACGGCACCGCCGAAACCGACGTCGGCGTGCGGCGCTGGGTTGCTGCGCTCCCTGAGCGCCAGCGCTTGATGGTGTTCCTCCGCTATTTCGCAGGTCTCGATTACCGCGCGGTCGCAACGGCGCTCGACGTCGAGGTGGGGACGGTGTCGGCGACGCTCGCCGCGGCGCACGCCGCGCTCAGACGATCGATGGAGGAGGTCGAGAGATGATCGACGTCGATCCGCTCGTCCAGGCGAGCTTCGACCGGATGCTCCCACTGCGGCCCGTCGCCGCCGACTGGAGAGACGTCCTTGCGCGAGCCGACGTACGACGGAAGCGATCGCGTGCCCACGCGGCTCTCGGCGCGAGCCGGCGTCGCTTCGTCGTGCCGGCGCTCGCCTTGCTGGTGCTCGGCGTCGTAGTCGGAGCGGCCTACGCGCTCGGTCATCCGATCGTCCGCTTCAGCTCCGCCCCACGCGCACAATCGCGCACCGTCGTCGACTTCTTCGGCCGGATGACTCTCTTCGGCCCCGGCCCGAAGGTGAGATCACACCAGGCCCGCCGGATCACTCGCGTCCGAGCCGGTGGACGCGACTACGTGCTCCGGGTTGCGCCCCTGCGCCACCGTGGCTTTTGCTACGCGTGGTCCACCCGCTACAGCAATTGTGAGGAACCGCTGAACAGCCTCCTCGCCAAGAGCCAATCTGCAGCGCTCGTGCGGATCGAGAGGACGATCAAGGCCGAGGATCTCGCCGGTCTCAGCCAGTACGAGCAGCAACGGAAGCCGCACTTCTTGACCCTGATCGGGGGCTCCATCCCGGAAAGACGAGCCGCACGCATCGTGCTGACCTACAAGGACGGCGAGAGCAGCCAGATCCCGTTCGTCTGGGTAACCGCCCCGATCCGCGCCGGCTTCTACCTCTATGGGATCCCGTCCGCCCACCAGCGACTCGGACACCAACCAGTCCGGGTCGCCCTGCTCGACCGCGCCGGACACACGCTGTACAGCCGGCGCATATTCGGGGTCGAGCCCGCGTTCCATGTGCGGAATCCCCTAAGAACCGTCCGGCACTTGGTCGTCGGCTACCCGCCGTTGAACGTTCCCGCGGCGGCCGATTGGACGAAGCGACATCAGCTGTTCGGCCGGCGGACGCAGAACCGCACCCGCGTCGGGCTCTGGATCGCTCCGGCACGCAGCGGCGACGGCACCTGCTACTGGTCGAACATCCACGGCGGTTGCGGGAAGCTCGTGCCCGAGACGGCGGGCGCAAGCATCACGAAGCTCGTGTGGAACAAGAAGGTCGGAGCGTACGAGGCCAAGAGCCCTCCGGCTTCCTCGGCGCGGCGGCCGATGTACTGGCTCAAGATCATGCGTGGCCACGGTTACGTCGCGCTTTGCTGCACCCTCGACCCGAGAGCCCACCGTGCCGTGCTCCTGTTCGACGACGGCGACCGCGTCACCTTGACTTCCAAGCACGGCTATCTCCTCTGGCCGATTCCTCGCCGCCACTATCCGCCCGGCCATCGCCTCGACGAGGTCGACCTCTACAGCGTACGCGGGCACCAGATTGGTGCGGTCGTCTTTCAGCCGGACGTACGCGCTCTCTACCCATGCGCCAAACCCAAGGACTACGGCTTCGGCTTCAAGATGTGCCCGTAATAGGTCGAGGCGCGTGGGGGAACGACCTGGCGCGGCGCTGACCGATCGTCCCTCATTAACGTTCGACGCATGAGCTTCACGACGCGGCCCGAGCTGCGAGGGACGTTCGGCATGGTGGCGTCGACGCACTGGCTCGCGTCCGCGTCGGGCATGGCGGTGCTCGAGCAGGGCGGGAACGCGTTCGACGCCGCCGTCGCAACGGGGTTCACGCTCCAGGTCGTCGAGCCGCACCTGAACGGGCCCGGCGGCGACCTGCCCGCGCTCGTCTGGCCGGCGGGGCGAGAGCGCCCGCTCGTCCTCTGCGCGCAAGGTCCTGCGCCGCGGGCCGCGACGATCGAGCTGTACCGCGACGAGCTCGGGCTCGCGCTGATCCCCGGCACCGGACCGCTGGCCGCGGTCGTGCCCGGCGCGTTCGGCGGCTGGATCGCGCTCCTGCGCGAGCACGGGACGCTGCCGCTCCGCGACGTTCTCCGCTTCGCGATCGGCTACGCCGACGAGGGCTATCCCGCCGTCGCCGGCATCGGCGACGCGATCCGCCGGGTCGAACAGCTCTGCCGCGACGACTGGACAACGTCGGCCGAGGTGTACCTGCCGGCTCCCGAGCCGGGGACACTGCATCGCAACCGCGCGCTCGCCGCTACCTACCGGCGCGTCCTCGCGGAGGCCGAAGCCGCCTCGACCGATAGGGACTCCCAGCTCGCGGCCGCCCACGACTGCTGGTACCGGGGCTTCGTGGCGGAGGAGTTCGTCGCCTTTCAGGAGCGCGAATGGCTCGACAGTTCCGGCGAACGCCACGCCGGTCTCCTCGCCGAGGCTGACCTGCGCGACTGGGCGCCGAGGTGGGAGGAGCCGGTCTCGGTCGACTACCACGGCTACGACGTCTTCAAGGCCGGCCCGTGGAGCCAGGCGCCGGTCTTCCTCCAGCAGCTCCGCCTGCTCGAGGGCTTCGACCTCGCGGGTCTCGCTCACGCCGGGGACGAGTACGTCCAAGTCGTGACGGAATGCGCGAAGCTCGCGTTCGCCGACCGCGAGGCCTGGTACGGCGACCCGGACTTCGCGGACGTGCCGCTCGCCGAGCTGCTCTCGCGCGAGTACGCGGACGAGCGGCGGCGTCTGGTCGGCGACGAGGCGTCGCCCGAGCTGCGTCCCGGCTCGCCCGGGGGTCGCGAGCCGCGCCTGGCCCGGCCGGCGAAAGGAGCGCCGGTCGCGCCCGGAATCGGCGAGCCCACCCGCGGCGACACCGTCCACCTCGATGTCGTCGACCGCTTCGGGAACATGGTCTCGGCGACGCCGAGCGGCGGCTGGCTCTGGGGCGCGCCCGTCATCCCGTCCCTCGGCTTCTGTCTCGGCACGCGCGCACAGATGTTCTGGCTGGAGGAGGGCCTGCCGAACTCGCTCGAGCCCGGCAAGCGGCCGCGGACGACACTGTCGCCGACGATCGCCTCCCGCGGCGGGGAGCCGAGCCTGGCCCTCGGCACTCCCGGCGGCGACCAGCAGGATCAGTGGACGCTCCACGTCTTCCTCGGCCACGTCCACCACGACCTCGATCTCCAGGCTGCGATCGACGCGCCGGACCATCACACCGAGGCG
>JAICZB010000308.1 GCA_025933895.1 Thermoleophilia bacterium | reverse complement strand
TCTCGCCGTGATCGCCGCGGTGGCCGTCGGCTGCGGCGGCTCCCACGCGCGCGTCGCGCGCGTCGTGAAGGGCGCGCCGCCGCCGCCGAGCCGCAGCGAGCTCAGGACACTCACGCGCCTCGCTCTCAGCGCAGCCGGTGGCGCCGGCGATCCGCATCCGACCGACGGCGTCTTCGTTGCCTCAACACGCAAGATCGCGGAACGCGTCGACGCCGGCGCGGTCGTCGACTCGAACCCGCCGGTCTACTTCGTGGTGCTGCACGGGCACTTCACCGGCAACATGGCCCCGGCCGGAGGGAGGTTCCCGAAGGGGACGGTCCTCACGCTGACGATCGACCCGCGGACGAACGAGGCGCTCGACACCGGGATCGGCAGGCGGGTGCCGAATCTCGACGCGATCGGCAAGGCGCAGCCGCTGCCGCTCACGCGTGACGTGTCGGCGCGGGTCCGCCCGGTGGGCCGGGTGCAGGCTGCGATCAGGGCCGCGCGCAAAACGGATCCACTGCTCTTCGCGATCTTTCCGCGCGTGCCTGGCAAGCGGGCGTGCGCCCTGCCGACTGGAGGGATGACGCAGCAGGCTCTCCTCGCGACCTGCCGGACGCGCGTCTCGTACCCGAACACGCACGGGCACGGGGAGGTTCGAGTCGAATTTCGCGAGAGCTGGGGCAGTGGCCGGTTCTCGTCCTGGACGATGTGGGAGGAGCTGCCGACGATGAAGGTGCTCGTGACGAAGCTCACGGCAAGCCCGCCCCGCAGCTCCGCTACGCAGCCACCGACGGTGTCCGGCGGACGATCCGCCGGGCCGACGCGGTGCGACGCCTGCGCCGGATGCTCGGCGCGAGGCCCGACCGCGTCCAGCTCGTCTTCGCCGACGAGCGGACGACCGACGTCGTGCTCGAGTGGACCGCGTACGCACCGGACGCGAGGATCCGGGTCGAGGGCGGCCCCGCGGGAGTTACCGTTTCTCCCTACTACCACGGTCCTGCAGAAGCCTGGATCGGCGCGGCGGGCCGCCCGATCGGCGTCTCCTCCGTCCGGCGGCGACGCCGAGGGCACTACGCCGTGCCCGGCCGGTCGTACAGCATCCCTCTGACGCTCGTGCGGAAGCTGAGGCAGGAGAACCTCCCGATCCGGCTGGTGCCGCTCCGCATCCATCCGGCCGTCAGCCGGAAGCGCGCGCTCGAGCTGCTCCGCAGCCGGCATCTGCAGCCGCAGCGGATCTGGCTCGTGGTTTCCCGCCGGCATCTCGCGTGGCTGGCCGCCGTCCGGAAGGATCGATACGCGGCGCTCGACGCGAGGAGCGGCAAGCTCGTCGCGCTCATGGGAGCAGCCGGCCGCGCGTGACGAATCGGCGCCCCGGCGCCGTATAGCCGGGGAATGAGGTGGCTCGGACCGGCAGCGGCTGCTGTCGCCGCGGTGACGATCGGCGTCGCCGCTGCGACCGGCGCCTTCGGCGGCAACTCGCAGCCACGCCTCGTCGGGGACGCCCCGCCTCCGCCCGGAGCGGCCGAGCTGGCCGCGCTCGAGCGGCTCGCTCTGCAGGCCGCGGCGACGATGGGTGACAGCGCCCCGACCGGCGGCGTCCTCGTTCCGACGACCCGGCGCCTCGCCGAGCTCGTCGACGTCGACACGGACGAGCCCGACACGCCGGTGTACTTCGTCCTCGTCCACGGCGAGTTCACCGACTACGGCGCCCGCCTTCCGAAGGGT
>JAICZB010000149.1 GCA_025933895.1 Thermoleophilia bacterium | reverse complement strand
GTGGTGACGAGATGGTCGAAGACGGCGCGGTAGCCGTTGATCGCGGCCGCGACGTCTCCCGGCGAGAGCTCGTCGGAGTCGCGCTCGGCGGCCTCGACGATCTCGTGAGCGGCGAGATACTCGGCGACGACCTCCCGCTCCTCGCCTTCGCGCACGACCGGGTCGGTCAGGTCGTAGCCGCTCTCCTCGAGCATCCGAGCGACGAGCCCGTCGAGCTCGGGCAGGGCCTGTGCCGGCTCGGTACGGAGATCGTCCTCGAGCGACTGCCACTCGCTCTCCCACTCGTGCAGGTCGAGTCCCGGGTCGTACATGACCCAATCCTGCGCGGGCGCACGCGGTTTCAAACAGTCGCCCGGCGCCGACTGCGGAGGTTTCGTCCGCGCGGCGCGGGCTTTGCCGGCGCTGCTTGCAGGCTAGGATCGAGCGGTGCGAGTGCTCGTCGTCGGGTCGGGAGGTCGCGAGCATGCGCTCGCCTGGTCGCTCTCGCGTAGTGACAGCCTGGACGAGCTCCACGCCGCTCCGGGGAACCCGGGGATCGCGGCGCTCGCCCACTGCCACCCTGTGCGCGCGGACGACCAGGCCGCGCTCGTCTCGCTCGCCCGCGAGCTGAGGGTCGACCTCGTCGTCGTCGGGCCCGAGGCTCCGCTCGTCGCGGGGCTGGCCGACGAGCTGCGCCACCGCGGCGTCGCCGTCTTCGGCCCGAGCGCCGCGGCCGCAGGCATCGAGGGATCGAAGTCCTTCGCGAAGGAGGTGATGGAGGCCGCCGGCGTGGCGACCGCCGCGACGCTGCCGGTCGCGCGCCCTCCGTGCGTTGTCAAGGTCGACGGGCTCGCGGCGGGCAAGGGCGTCTGGGTCTGTCACACCCAGGCGGAGCTCGACGCCGGGCTGCGCGCCGCGCAGGCGCTCGGCCCGTTCCACGTCGAGGAGCTGCTCGAAGGGCCCGAGCTCTCGCTCTTCGCGGTCGCCGCCGGAGAGACGGCCGTCGGCTTCCCGCCGGCCCGCGACTACAAGCGGATCGGGGACGGCGACACCGGGCCGAACACCGGCGGCATCGGCTCCTTCTCCCCTCTGCCGGACGTCGCCGACGACGAGGCGCCGGAGATCCTAGAAGCGGTGCACCTCCCCGTGCTGCGCGAGCTCGCGCACCGTGGCACGCCGTTCCAGGGCCTCCTCTACGCGGGCCTGATGCGAACCGAGGACGGTCTGCGCGTGATCGAGTTCAACTGCCGCTTCGGCGATCCCGAGACGCAGTCGCTCCTGCCGCGGCTCGAGAGCGACCTGCTGCCCCTGCTCGCCGGCGACCTGTCGCGTCCGCCGGAAATTGCGGATCGAGCGGCGGTGACGGTCGTCCTCACCGCGCCTGACTATCCCGCGCGCAGCGACTACAGCGGCACGCCGATCGAGGGCGTGGCGGACGCGGAAGCCGCCGGGGCGCTCGTCTTCCACGCGGGGACGGCCCTCCACGACGGGCGGCTCGTCACGAACGGCGGCCGCATTCTCAACGTCGTCGGTCTCGGCGCGACGGTAGACGAGGCGCGAAGCGCGGCCTACGACGCGGCGGGACGCATAGATTTCGCCGGCATGCATCTTCGGACGGACATCGCAGCGAATGCCTGAGGGGCCGCGGGTCGGGATCCTCGTCGGCTCGGAGTCCGACCGGGAGCGGATGCAGAGCGCCACGGCGATGCTCGACGAGGCAGGCGTGGGCTACGAGTTCGAGGTGCGGTCGGCCCACCGCACGCCGGACGCCGTCGCGGAGTACGCACGAAGCGCCCGCGACCGCGGGCTGCGCGTGCTCATCTGCGGCGCGGGCCTGTCGGCCGCGCTGCCCGGCGCGGTCGCAGCCCAGACCGACCTGCCGGTGATCGGAGTCCCGCTCCGCTCGAGCCTGAGCGTGCTCGACGGGCTCGATGCACTGCTCGCGATCGCGCAGATGCCTCCGGGCGTGCCCGTCGCGACCGTCGGCGTCGACAACGCTCGGAACGCGGCCGCGCTCGCGCTCCGGATCCTCCAGGCGTGAGCTGAGGCCCGCGCGGCGTTGCTCCCGCGGGCCGCTCGATCAGCCGACGATGTTCGTGCCGCCGGTGGGCAACGACATGTGGCCGACGCCCTGCGCGTCGAGCGCCTCGGCGAGCACGCGGTGCGCCGCAGGAGGCCGTAGTCCGCAGCCGCAGCTCGGCGTCCCCTGCGTCATCACGCCAGCGAAATGGACCGCGCGGTGGTACCGGCCGCGGGCGATCCGGGCCAGCTCCGCCCACTCCTCGGCCATCGCGGAGTTGTAGATCTCGGGCAGCGCCTTCGTGTGGCGGAGGCCGCCGGCGACGTACCACGCCTGCCGGGCGCTCCAGACCGCGCCGATTCCTCCGTCGAGCGAGCCGTAGTCGAAGAGCGTGTGCCCGTGCACGGACGCGCGGAACCCGTGCAAGAACTGGCGCGTCTTGCGGAAGGCCGGGTCCCAGGCGGGCTCGGCGTCGTCGGCCGCGGCTGCCTCGACATGGGCGTCCAACCCCTTCCGGGCGAGCATGACCCCGAGCCGGTTCGTCTCGCGGGCCCAGCGGACGCCCGCCGCGTAGGCGCTCGGCACCGCCGGGTGGTAGTTGCTCGTGCCTCGCGCGAGCTCGATCGAGGCCGCCGATCCCGTGGGCAGGCAGCGGACATAGCCATGCGCGTAGGCGAACATGGCGATCGTGATCCGGTGGTTCGTCGCGAAGCGGCCGGAGAAGAGGATCGTCCCGTAGCCGCCGTGCTCGAACGCCGGCTTGCCGAAGTCGAGGACGACGACGCCGCTCTCGTGGCGGCGTGCGGCCGAGCAGCCCTGGGCGGAGAGGATCCAGGGGTGGATCTTGTGCTCGTAGATCGAAAGCGTCGTCGCCCTCAGGCGATGCTCCGGCCGGGGCTGCCGCTTCGGAGCGTGCTTCTTCGCGGCGTGTCGATGCGCCGGCTTCGACCTGTGCGGGGGCGTCGGGTTCCGAGGGAACTCGGTGAGCGCCATCAGCCACGCGCGCGGATGGGGCGCGAAGCTCGGGATGAGGCTGTGTGACCGGCTTTGAGCGCGAGCCGGGGTGTGCATCTCGACGTGATGGTTCTTGGCGGGATGAGGATGGCCTTTGGCCAGGGCGCCGCCGGCGGCGGCGAGAGCGACCGCCAGAGCAGCCGCGACGGAGAAAACGTACCTCTTCAAGAACACCTTCCTACAGGTTTCGCGTCATAAATCGGGGTCAGAGTAGCGTCGTCTTTTGCCGGCCGCGGTCCCCCGTCGGAGGGAGATGGCTCCGACGGGCGAGCGCTCTAGACTGGAGCGCGTGATCGCCCGCTACTCCCGCCCGGCCATGGCCAGGATCTGGTCGGACGAGGGGAAGCTCGCAACGTGGCTCGAGGTCGAGCTCGCCGCGCTCGACGCGTTCGCCGAGGTCGGGACGATCCCGGCAGAGGCCGTCGAGACGATTCGCGGGCAGGTGCGGGTGCCGACACCCGAGCGCGTCGCCGAGATCGAGCGCGTCACGGATCACGACACGGCCGCGTTCGTCGACGCGGTCGCCGAACAGCTCGGCCCCGAAGGGCGCTTCGTCCACTACGGGCTCACCTCCTCGGACGTCATCGACACGGCGCTCTCGCTCCAGATCCGCGAAGCGGGAGCTCTCCTCACTGAGGGCGTCGACCGTGCGCTCGAGGTCGTCGCGCGGCGCGCGGAAGAGCACCGGACGACGCTCTGCATCGGGCGCTCGCACGGGATCCACGCCGAGCCCGTCACCTTCGGCTGGAAGCTCGCCGGGTGGGCGTTCGAGCTCGACCGCGCCCGCGTGCGCCTGGCCCGCGCTCTCGAGCAGAACCGCGTCGGGCAGCTCTCCGGGCCGGTCGGAACCTACGTCGTCGTCGAGCCGGAGGTCGAGCGCATCGCCTGCGAGCGCCTCGGTCTCGAGCCCGATCCGCTCTCGACCCAGATCATCGCGCGCGACCGGCACGCCGAGCTGCTGAACGCGCTCGCGCTGTGCGCCACCTCGCTCGAGCGGTTCGCACTCGAGATCCGCCATCTGGCTCGCACCGAGGTCCGCGAGGTCGAAGAGCCGTTCGCGGCCGGGATGAAGGGCTCCTCGGCGATGCCGCACAAGCGCAACCCGAAGATCGCCGAGCGCATCTGCGGCCTCGCGCGCGTCGTCCGCGCGGCCGCGCTCGTCGGTCTCGAGAACGTCGGCGTCTGGCACGAGCGCGACATCTCGCACTCGTCCGCCGAGCGGATCGCGATCCCCGACGCCTTCCTCGCGCTCGACTACATGCTCGATCGCTTCGTCTGGCTGGTCGACGGCCTCGTCGTCTATCCGGAGCGGATGCGCCGGAACCTCGAGGCGAGCCACTTCCTCTTCTTCAGCCAGCGTGTCCTCACCGCGCTCGTCGAAGCGGGCCTCGCGCGTGACGAGGCGTACCGGCTCGTCCAGCGCGCGGCGATGCGCGCGTGGGAGGAGGAGCTCGACTTCCGCGAGCTCTGCCGCACCGACGAGGAGATCGCCTCGCGCGTCGACCTCGACTCGATGTTCGACCTCGGCGCATACACACGACACGTCGACACCGTCTTCGCCCGTCTCGAAGCTCTCAAGGAGGAGCCACTTCATGCCTGAGACCCACATCGCGTCCGGGAAGGTCCGCGAGCTGTATGCCCTCGACGACGAGCGCCTGCTGCTCGTCGCGTCCGACCGGATCTCGACCTTCGACGTCATCCTGCCGACCGAGATCCCGGACAAGGGGCGCGTCCTGACCGGCCTCTCCGGCTACTGGTTCACGCTCCTCGCGCCGATCGTGCCGAACCACATGCTCGCCATCCGCGACGACGGCCGCTCGATGGAGTGCCGCCGGCTCGAGATGCTCCCGATCGAGTGCGTCGTCCGCGGCTATCTCGCCGGCTCGGGCTGGAAGGACTATCGCGCGACCGGGGAGGTGTGCGGGCATCGCCTGCCTGAGGGCCTGCAAGAGTCGGACAAGCTGCCCGAGCCGATCTTCACGCCGGCGACCAAGGCGCAGGAGGGACACGACGAGAACATCACGCGCGAGCAAGCGGCGGAGCTCGTCGGCGAGGAGCGACTGCGCGAGGTCGAGGAGGTCTCGCTCCGGCTCTACACGACCGCGGCCGAGCACGCGCTGCGCTCCGGGATCATCATCGCCGACACGAAGTTCGAGCTCGGGCTCGACGCCGACGGCAGGCTCGTGCTCGGGGACGAGGCGCTGACACCCGACTCGTCGCGCTTCTGGCCCGGCGACACCTACGAGCCCGGCCGAGCGCAGGGCAGCTTCGACAAGCAGTACGTCCGCGACTACTGCGAGACGACGGGCTGGGACAAGACCGAGCCGGGCCCCGAGCTGCCGGACGAGATCGTCCAGGTGACCAGCGCGAAGTACCACGAGGCATTCGAGCGGCTGACGACGATCCCGTTCCCCGCCTACCTCGACGATCCGAGCGTGGCGCTCGGGTGAGAGCGACCGTCCTCGTGCGGCCGAAGCCCGGGATCCTCGATCCGCAGGGCGAGGCCGTCGGCTCGGCGCTCGGTCACCTCGGCTTCGAGGTGCGGGACGCACGCGTCGGCAAGGTGATCGACCTCGAGCTCGAAGCAGCGGACGAGACGGCGGCCAAGGCGGAGGTCGAGCAGATGTGCGAGCGGCTGCTCGCGAACCCGCTGATCGAGTCGTACGAGGTGGAGATCGTTGGCTAGTCCGCAGCCGAGGATCGGGGTCGTCACGTATCCGGGCTCGCAGGACGACCGGGATGCGCTCTGGGCGCTCGCGGCGCTCGACGCCGAGCCGGTCGCGGTCTGGCACGACGAGCGCGAGCTGCCGGATCTCGACGCGGTCGTCGTCCCCGGCGGCTTCTCGTACGGCGACCACCTCCGCTGCGGCGCGATCGCGCGCTTCTCCCCGGCGACGGCTGCGGTGCGCGAGTTCGCCGAGGCCGGGGGGTTCGTGCTCGGGATCTGCAACGGCTTCCAGATCCTCTGCGAGGCCGGCTTGCTGCCGGGAGCGCTGCTGCGCAACGAGTCGCTCCGCTTCGTCTGCCACGACGTACCGCTCACGGTGGAGCGCGACGACTTGCCCTTTACGGGCCGGTGCACCGCGGGGCAGCGACTCGTGCTGCCGGTGAAGCATGGCGACGGCCGCTACCTCCCCCCGCCGGATCTCGACCCGGCGCAGGTCGTGCTCCGCTACGTCGACAACCCGAACGGATCGGTCGAGGACATCGCCGGGGTCTGCAACGCGGGAGGGAACGTCATGGGCCTCATGCCGCATCCCGAGCACGCGGTCGACCCGCTACTCGGGTCGGACGACGGCGCGCTGATCCTCGCCTCGCTCGTCGACGCCGCCCGCGAGCGCGTGCTGGCCGCGATCTAAGAGCCCAGTCCGAGAGTCTCCGCGAGCGTCGGGTGC
>JAICZB010000139.1 GCA_025933895.1 Thermoleophilia bacterium | reverse complement strand
CGGTTCGACACGCCGAGCTTGCGATAGATGTTCGTGAGGTGGAACTTGACCGTCTGTTCCGCCACCCACAGCTCCTTGCCGATCGCCTCGTTCGAGAGGCCGCGCGCCAGGGCCGCGAGGATCGCGGTCTCGCGCTCGGTGAGGCCGGCGGCGCGCGCGGCGCTGTCGCCGGGATCGGGCAGGCCGATCGCGCTGTAGACCGTCCCGTCGACTGCCTGTCGCAGCGCGGAGGGCAGGTCGATCGGGTTGATGCTCTTGACGATGAAGGCGCTCGCGCCGCGCTTGAGCACGGTCTGGATCACGTTCTCGTCGGTGGAGACCGAGAGGACGACGACCTTCACTTCCGGATACTGCTTCCTGATCCGGCTCAGGCACGCGAGCCCGTCGGCGCCCGGCATGCGCAGATCGAGCAGGACGATGTCGGGACTCGTGCGCCCGACCATCGGCAGGACCTGCGAGCCGGACGAGCACTCCCCGACCACTTCGAAGTCAGGCGCCTCCTCGAGCGCGCGCTTCACTCCTTCGACGATCAGCCGGTGGTCGTCGGCGATGAGAACTTTCATGCGCCAATCGTAGTCGGAGAACCAGTCGAGGTAGCAACGCGGTGAGCGCCGCGGCCCCGACGAGGCGCGCGCACGTGCTCATCGCGGCCGAGCGGCTCCCGACGCGCGTGGGACTGCGCCTGGCGCTCGAGCCCGAAGCACGCTGCACCGAGGCGGCCGACGCGGAGTCGGCGGTCGACGCGGCGGTGCGCGACCGGCCCGACGTCTGTCTCCTCGGGCTCGACCCCTCGCCCAACGGGCTCAAGCTCGTGAACGAGATCATGTCCCGGGTGCCGTCGACCGCGGTCATCCTCCTCACGAACAAGCTCGACGAGGAGGAGTTCATGGCGGCGGTGCGGGCCGGCGCGAGCGGCTATCTCACGAGCAGCCTCGATCCGGCGCGCCTGCCGCACGTGGTTCGCGGCGCTCTGCGCGGCGAGCCGGCCGTGCCGCGGAGGTTCGTGTCGCGCCTGCTCGAGGAGCTCCGCACGCGGGAGCACAGGCGTTCCGTCGTCCTCGAGGGCAAGGGCCGCGTCACCTTGACCACGCGTGAGTGGGAGGCCGTCGAGTTGCTGCTGCGGGGAGCCACCACGTCCGAGATCGCCGCCGAGCTCGGCGTCGCTCCGGTCACCGTTCGCCGCCATCTCGGCTCCGTCGAGGGCAAGCTCGGCGTCACGACCCGCGCCGAGGTCGTCGCGCTCCTCACCGCCGACGCGGACACCGACGCGCCGGCGTAGCCGCCCGCCCTCTACGCGGCCGGCAAGGTGAACGAGACGCAGGCGCCGCCCTGTGGCCGGTTCTCGGCCCAGATCCGGCCGCCGTGCGCCTCGACGAGCCCCCGGGCGATCGCCAGACCGAGGCCCGCTCCGCTGCCGCTGCGCGCGCGGTCGGCCCGCCAGAAGCGCTCGAACATCCTGGCCGGAGCCTCGACCGGAAGCCCCTCGCCGCTGTCCTCGACCCGCAGGAGCAGATCGGAGGCGCGCCGCTCGACCCGGATCGCCACCGAGCCGTCCGACGGCGTGTGGCGCAGCGCGTTCGTCACGAGGTTGAAGAGGACGCGCTCGAACTTGTCCGGCGCCAGCTCCGCCTCGACCTCGTCGTCCACCTCGGCACTCAGCGCAACGCCGCGCGCGTCGGCCTCCGGCCGGAGCAGCCGCAAGGCGGACGCCACGAGCGGCGCGATCGGCATGCGCCGAAGCTCGAGGGTGAGCGCGCCCGCGTCGATCCGCGCCAGCTCGAACAGGTCGTCGACGAGCATCGAGAGCGTCCGCACCTGCTCCCGCAGCGTCGGGAGGTAATCCTCGGCGGACACGAGCCCGTCCTCGATCGCCTCGAGCATCGCCTGCAGCGACGCGATCGGAGCGCGAAGGTCGTGGCTCGCCCAGGCGACGAGCTCCCGGCGGGCATCGAAGAGCTGCTCGAGCCCGGCGGCCATCGCGTTGAAGGAGGCCGCGAGCTCCGCGATCTCCTTGGCGCCGCCCGCCGGCGCCCGCGCCGACAGCTCGCCGGCCGCCAGCGACTGGGACGCCGCTCCCACCCGCCGCAGCGAGGCGCTGATCGAGCGGGCGAGCACGAGGGCGGCGAACACGGCTGCGGTCGCCGAGCCCGCGGCGACAGCGAGGATCTTCACGTCCGCGCCCATGTGGAACATGACCCAGCCCGACAGGAGTACGGCGGCGAGCGGAACGCAGACCGCGATCAGGGCGAGCCCGGCCAGCTGGGCAGAGACCGTGGGCGCGCGCCGCAGGAGGAAGGCGAGGACGAGCCCCGAGACGAGGCTGCCGGCTGCGACGACGAGGGCGAGCTGGATCATGGGTCCAGCCGGTAGCCGACGCCCCACACGGTGTGCAGGTGGAGCGGCCGGCTCGGGTCGGCCTCGATCTTCTCCCGGAGCCGCCGCATGTGGACGGTCACCGTGCCGGTGTCGACGGCAGCCTCGTAGCCCCAGACGCGGGCCATCAGCTGGTCGCGGGAGAAGACGTGGCGAGGATGCGAGGCGAGGAACCAGAGCAGCTCGAACTCCTTGGCCGTGAGCTGGACGGCAGCGCCCGCACGGTGGGCCTCGCGGCTCGCGCCGTCGAGCTCTATCTCGCCGAAGGAGATCGTGTCGCGCGCGGGAGCGCCGCCGTTGCTGCGGCGGAGAACCGTGCGCACGCGGGCGGCGAGCTCGCGCGGGGAGAAGGGCTTCGTGACGTAGTCGTCGGCACCGAGCTCGAGCCCGACGATGCGGTCGGCCTCCTCGCCGCGGGCCGTGAGCAGGATCACGGGGAGGCTCGAGCGGCCGCGGATCCAGCGGCAGAGCGAGAGCCCGTCCGTCCCCGGGAGCATCACGTCGAGCACGACGAGGCTCGGCTCGCGCTCCTCGATGAGCTCACGGGCTGCATCCCCGTCCGATGCCGTGAGGATCCGGAAGCCGTCCCGCTCGAGGTAACGGACGACGACGTCGCGGACGATCGGCTCGTCGTCGACGACGAGGACGGTCTGCATCAGCCCCGTCGGGCCCGGGGCCAGTCGACGTGGACGTCGTCGGGCTGCCACTTCGAGTGGTGCCGCATTGCCCATTCGACGCGGACGTCGCCCAGCGTCATCCCGCGGAGCGCATGGCGCGTCGCCGGGTGGATCAGCGTCAGGTAGAGGTGGCCGACGACGAGGACGAGCGAGACGTACATCAGGCCGTCGTGGAGGATCACGGTGCTCGCGAAGCGGAAGCGCGTGTCCTCCTCGCCGAACCAGAGCAGGAGGCCGGAGACGCCGAACAGGATCGTGAACGCCGCGGTGAGGACGGCGTTGATCTTCTGACCGGCGTTGAACCTTCCCTGCGGGGCCTTGCCCCCGCGCAGCCAGCGGAGGTCGTCGCGGTCGAACGAGTCGAGCTCGCGGGCGGTGGCGCGCAGGCGCCTTCCGCCGAGGACCAGCACGGCGGCAAGCGCTGCGAGCCACCCGACACCCCCCCAGAAGTGCAGCCCCTGGATGGTCTGTCGCCGCGAGACGAGCACCGAGAGCCGCGGCAGGTAGAGGATCAGCCCCGTCGCGAGGAGGAAGAGGAACCCGAGCGCGTTCACCCAGTGCAGGAGCCGCTCGACCGGCGAAAAGCGCTTGACGTAGCCCGGTTTCACGCTCAGTACCCGTTCGAGCGGCCGACCCAGGCGTCCTTGTCGTAGCCGAGGCCTTCCCAGTAGCCCTGCCCGGCCTGGTCGACGACGTCGATGCCCTGCAGCCACTTCACGTTCTTGTAGCCGTACATCTCGGGGATGATCAGCCGCACCGGCGCGCCGTGCTCGCGGGCGAGCGGCTTCCCGTCCATCTCGTAGGCGAGCATCACGTCGTGGAGGGACGCCTGCTCGAGCGTCAGGTAGTCGATGTACGGCACCTCCATCGAGGTGAACTGGAGCGCGTGGCCGGAGGCGTGTGGCTTCGCGCGGGCGAGGACGTCATGGATCCGGACTCCGGCCCAGTGGACGTTCTTCACCGACCAGCCCGTGACGCAGTGGAAGGTCGTGACCTGTTCGGCGCGCGGCAGCGAGCGCAGCTCGTCGTACGTCAGCGAGACTGGCTGCTCGACGAGGCCGCCGATCCGCAGCCGCCAGCTGGCGGGATCGAAGACCGGCATGTGGCCGGAGATCGTGTAGATGCGCCAGCCGCCGGTCGGCAGGATCGGCGCGATTGCGCCGGCGACGGGGGAGACGACGCCGGTGACCTGGTCCCATGCGGCCTTGCCCCAGTAGAGAGAGGAGACGCCGCCCACCACGGTGGCGAGGAACAGCTTCCGTCCGTACCGGCGCGGCTCCTCGGGCTGGGGCTCCTGCCCCTCGATGACGGGCGGCGTGTCCATCACATGTGTGCCATGCCGGCGAACAGCTTCCCGCGCAGCTCGCCCGGATGGGCCTTCGTGGCAACCCAGACCCGGAAACGGCCGGGCATCGACTCGATCATGGCGAGGGACTTCTTCGGCACCATCGCGCAGCCCTTTGCACGGTACATGTGGCCGAGGCGGGCGACCATCATCCCGTGCGCGTCGCGGACCGTCGCGCCGAGCAGGTGCTTCGCATGCAGCTGGAACGTCCAGCACAGCCGATGCCCTGTCGCGTGCGCCTGGAAGTTGACGATTCCGTGCTCGCCCATGCCCGACAGGCGGGCACCGAGCCTGGGGTGCATCATCCCGGCCGCCGCGACCGGCACGGCGGCGAGCGCCGCCGCGGCAACCACGGCCGCGACCCATCTCTTCGAGCGCATCAGTACTCCTTTCGACGCGAGAGCTCCGACGGTTTGAAGGATCGGCCGCGTGGATTGCAGCCGGATTAGCGAGCCATTACGGCTTTCTTAAATCGGGCTCGACTCGACCCGTGAGAGAAACGCGCGGACGGTCGCCAGGTAGCGCTCCGTCTCTTCGACAGGCGCGAGGTGGGCGCTCTCCTCGAAGACGACGAGCTCGGCATCAGGCAGCGCAGCGGCGATCGTCTCGGCCTGGCGCGGGGTCGCCTCGTCGTGGCGTCCGCACAGCACGAGCGCCGGGACGCGGATCTCGCCCAGTCGCGGCGTGACGTCCCAGCCGGCGAGAACGCCCGTCGGATGCGCCTCGCTCGGCCCCCACATCGTGTTGTAGACCTCGAGGTTCGTCGAGCGGAGGATCTCCTCGACGATCGACGGCCACGGGTCGAGGCGGCAGAGGTGCCGGTGGAGGAACTCGAAGGTCGCGCGCTCGTACTCCGGGTCGCCGGTCGTGCCCGCGGCCTCGTGCGCGTCCAGCACCGCGGCCGTCTCTGCCGGCATCTCGGCGCGTAGGCGGAGCGACTCCTCGCGCCAGAGCGCCGAGCTCGACAGCGTCGAGGAGAGAATGAGGCTCGCGAGGCCGTCGGGCTGCGTCAGCGCGTACTCCTGCGCGAGCATCCCGCCCCAGGAGTGCCCCAGCAGGTGCACGCGGTCGAGGCCGAGAGCGTCCCGGAGGTTCGCCAGCTCCGCGACGAAGAGCTCGACCGTCCAGAGCAACGGGTCGGAAGGCTGCGACGAGTTGCCCGACCCGAGCTGGTCGTAGAGAACGACCCTGCGCTCGTCCGCAAGCGGGTCGAGAGCGGTCATCCCGATGTGCGTCGAGCCCGGGCCGCCGTGGAGGCAGAGGAGCGGGAGGCCCGGTCCGTCGCCGAGCGAGCGGTACCACGTCTCGTAGCCGCGGAACGGGATCCGTCCTTCCTCGACGGGCATGGCGGCGAGTAGAACACACGCCCGGACCGATCGCCTAGCCTCTCGCGCGTGCATCGGCTGACGAAGAAGCAGGCGCGCCGGATCGCGGTGCGCGCGCAGCTGCTCGATGCCCCGCGGCCGAAGGAACTGCTCGCGGTCGTGGAGCGGCTGACGCTCCTGCAGGTCGACCCGACCGCGGCGGTGGCGCCGAACACCGACCTCGTCGCCTGGAGCCGACTCGGCTCGTCGTACCGTCCCGAGCAGCTGAGGCAGGCGCTCGAGGTCGACCGGACGCTGTTCGAGTTCAACGCGCTCGTCCGGCCGATGAGCGACGTCGGCCTCTACCTCGCCGAGGCCCGGGGGCGCCGTTCGCACGAGAGAGTTGAAGCATGGTTGCGCGACAACGACCGCTGCCGGCGGGAGATCCTCCGCCTGCTCGAGGGCTCCGGCCCGCTCGCGTCGCGCGACATCCCGGACACGTGCGTCGTGCCGTGGGCCTCGAGCGGCTGGACGAACGACCGCAACGTCACGCAGATGCTCGAGTTCATGCAGGCGCGCGGCGAGGTCGCGATCTCCGGCCGGTCCGGGCGGGAGCGGTTGTGGGACCTGCCGGAGCGCGTCTATCCGGCGAACGTCGAGATCCCGCCGGTCGAGGAGGCGGACCGGATCAGGGACGAGCGGCGGCTCGCTGCGCTCGGGATCGCGCGGGCGCAGGCACGGCAGATGCCGATGGAGCCGGTTCACGTCGGCGAGGCAGGCGAGCCGGCGGTCGTCGAAGGCGTGAAGGGCGAGTGGCGCGTCGACCGGCGCTACCTGGCCGGCGGCTTCAGGGGACGGACCGCGCTGCTGTCGCCGTTCGACCGGCTCGTCCACGATCGCATCCGGACCGAGGAGCTCTTCGACTTCGAGTACACGCTCGAGATGTACAAGCCGGCCGCGAAGCGGCG
>JAICZB010000293.1 GCA_025933895.1 Thermoleophilia bacterium | reverse complement strand
GGATCGGCTGCTCGGCCGCGCGATGGCGGCGTCCACCGCTCTGCGCGCGGTCACGGCGCCGATCGGGCCGCTCGTCGCCGGGTTGCTCCTCGCCCACACGTCTCCGCGGCTGACCGTGCTCGTGCTCGCCGCCCCGGTGGTCGTCGCCGCCGTGGCCGGGACGCTGAGTGCGGCGATCCGGGACTTGCCCAGCCTTGACGCGGTGCGCGCGTAGCCCGCACCGCTGTCGCAAGTGGGCGGCGACTTGTTGCGGCCCACTTGCGTGAGGTCTCAGCCTCGAAGCTTCTCCCGCAGCAGCTGATTGACGGCCTTCGGGTCGGCCTTCCCCTGCGTCTCGCGCATCACCTGGCCGACGAGGAAGCCGAGCACGCCCTCCTTGCCGCCGCGGTAGGTCTCGACCTGCTCGGGATGCGCCGCGATCACGGAGTCGATCACCGGCGCGAGTGCGTCGGCGTCCGCGACGGCGACCCGCGAGAGGTAGTCCTCCGCCGCGATCGGTCCTTTGGCAGCGGACGCGAACGCCTCGTCCAGGGCCTCGCGGGTCACGTTCGCCTCCACGATTCGCGCGAGCGCGCCGGCGTTCTCGGGCAGGAAGTCGCCACGGTTCATCGCGATCGCTGCGGCCGTCTTCGGGTCGAGCCCCTCGCGAGCGAGCAGGTCCGCCTTCCCGTCGTTCCCCGTCGTGACGAGCTCGGCCGCCGGAGCGAAGCCGAGCTCGGCGGCCAGCCGCCGGATCCGCTCCGCAGGCGGCGCGGGAACGTCGCGCCGCAACTGCTCGACGAGCTCCGCCGGCGGCTCGACGGGAACGAGATCCGGCTCCGGGAAGTAGCGGTAGTCGTCCGCCTCCTCCTTCGAGCGGTGCACGGCCAGCCGGTCGGTGTCGGGCTCGTAGTCGTAGGTGGACTGCTCGACGTCCTCCCCGGCCTCGTGCGCCTCGACCTGTTGTCGGAACGCCGCCTCGATCGCGCGGCCGATGAAGCGGAACGAGTTCATGTTCTTGATCTCCCAGCGCGGGCGGAGCCCCTCCTCGCCGGCCCGGCGCACCGAGACGTTGACGTCCGCGCGCAGCGTTCCCTTCTCCATGTCCGCGTCGGACACGCCGAGCTCGACGATCGTTTGGCGCAGGAGCCGCAGGAACGACACGGCCTCCTCGGCCGAGCGGAGGTCGGGAGCGCTGACGATCTCGAGCAGCGGAGTTCCGCCGCGGTTGAAGTCGACGAGGCTGTAATCCGCGCCGACCGAACGGCCGGTCGCCCCGCCTGCGTGGACGGTCTTCGCCGCGTCCTCCTCGAGGTGCGCGCGCACGATGCCGATCTCGCGCTCGCCGTCCTCGGTCGGCAGGAGGAACCGGCCGCGCCCGCAGAGCGGGGCCTCGTACTGGCTGATTTGGTAGCCCTTCGGCAGGTCCGGATAGAAGTAGTTCTTGCGGGCGAAGACGGCCCGCTCGGCGATCTCGCAGTCGAGTGCGAGCCCGAGCAGGATCGTCATCTCGATCGCCCGCCCGTTCGGGACCGGCAGCGCACCGGGATGCGCGAGGCAGACCGGACAGGTATGCGTGTTCTCTGCCGCGCCGTACTCGAGCGCGCAGCGGCAGAACATCTTCGTCCTGGTCTTGAGGTGTGCGTGCACCTCGAGCCCGACGACCAGCTGCCACTCACTCCCGGGCATCGAGCTTCTCCTTGGCCTCGCGGAGCGCGTCCTCGACGTCGTCGCGCACCTGCACCATCGCGACCCGGTGCTCGAGCGGGCCGTGCGTCTCGATCAGCCACAACTCGCGCTCGCCGGCCTCGAGCTGAAGCTTCACGTCGCCGACGAGGACGGCGCGCGAGCCGTCGAGCACGCGCGGATGCTCGCCGAAGATGCGCTCCACCGCGAGCACGAACTCGGCCGCGGGATCCTCGAAGCGGTACGTCATCCGCGCAGCCTTTTCGGAACCGGGTCGAAGCCGATCGACTGCTCGAGCGCGTGGCCGATCCGGAACAGCGTGTTCTCGGCGAACTGCGGCCCGATCAGCTGCAGGCCGACCGGCAGTCCCTCCGAGAGCCCGCACGGGATGCTGAGCCCCGGCAGGCCGGCCATGCAGGACGGGATCGTGAGCAGGTCGCTGAGGTACATCGCGATCGGGTCGGCGGTGCGGGCGCCGAGCGGGAAGGCGACCGTCGGCGAGGTCGGCGAGACGAGCGCGTCGAACGTCTCGAACAGCGCGTCGTGCTCGCGCTTGATCACCGTCCGCACCCGCTGCGCCTGGCCGTAGTACGCGTCGTAGTAGCCGGCCGAGAGCGCGTACGTCCCGACCATGATCCGCCGCTTCGGCTCGTC
>JAICZB010000059.1 GCA_025933895.1 Thermoleophilia bacterium | reverse complement strand
GCGCCGTCGGGCGCCCGGTCTTCCCGCCGGGCGCCGGTGGCTTGGCCGCCGGCGCGTCCAGCGTACGGATGGCCGAGCCGCCGGGGGGAGGTCGCCGTGAGGAGCGCGACGAGGCCGCCGTCTGCGAGCCGGCGGACGTGGTGGCCGAGCATCCCGGTCGGGAACGTCCGCTCGCAGACGACGAGGCGCGCGTGCGCCGGCGGCCGCTCCAGCTGGGCACGCACGACCCGGCCGAGCACGAGATAGCCGATCGCACCGCCGCCCTGCCAGCGCTGGAAGCCGTGGTCCTCTTCCACCAGCGAAGGCGCAGCCGTGGGGTCGTAGCCCTCGAGGCCCTCGAGCCAGGGAATCCGCGCATGGCCGTGCCCCTGCTTTCCTCGGCGTTCGGCGCCGTCGAAATGCGCCCACAGCTCCTGCGCGTCCTCCTCGCCGAAGCCGAGCGCCTGCAGGCGCGCGAGGCCTTCCTCAGGCTGCATGGCGCATCCTGAACTCGAGCGCGGGCCAGCCGCGTTCCGCGGCGATGCGGCGCAGCGCACGGTCGGGATTGACGGCCACCGGATGACCGACGGCCTCGAGAAAGGGGAGGTCGGTGTGACTGTCCGAATAGGCCGTGCACTGGGCGAGATCGAAGCCCTCCTCCTGCACGACCTCGCGCAAGACCTCCGCCTTCGCCTCGGCGTGCAGCGACCGTACGGCCTTGCCGGTGTAGCGCCCGTCCTTCACCTCGCAGATCGTGCCGAGCGCGCCGTCGAAGCCGAGATCGGCCGCGATTGCCTCGACGATCTCCTGCAGGCTCGCCGAGACGATGTAGACACGCTCGCCGCGAGCGCGATGCTGCTCGAGGAGTCGCACCGGCTCCGCGTAGACGAGCGGCCTGAGCACCGGCTCCATCGCCTCCGCCACCAGCTCGCGGATCTCTTCCGGCGTGGAGCCGGCGAGAATGCGCAAGCCTCCCTCCGCTCCGCGCTGTACCGCGGCGTGGCTCGCGCCGCGCGCGACGAAGAGGAGCTGCCAACCCGCGGCGCGAAACATCTGCCAGCGGGAGATGAGCCCGCGCTCGCGGAACGAGCCGGCGAGCGCGAGAGCGGACGACCGGCGCAGCAACGTGCGGTCGAGGTCGAAGAAGGCGGCCGCGGCCACGCCGGAAGACGCTCGGTCAGCCGACGAGCGGCAGCGACTTGACGATGCCGCCACGCTCGCGGCGGAGCGCCTCGATCTCCTGCGCGATCGCGACGATCGCCTGCGCCGAGTCCGCCTCCGGCTGCGCGGAGACGACCGGCGCGCCGGCGTCGCCCTGCTCGCGCAACGCCGGATCGAGCGGCACCGTGCCGAGCAGCGGCACGCCCAGCTCGTTCGCGAGCTCCTCCCCACCGCCGCTCCCGAAGACGTCGCCGGACATGTTCTCCACCACGCCGAGCAGGCGCATGTTCGTCTTCTGCGCCATCGCCGCGGCCCGCGCCGCGACATCCTGGGCGAGCTTCTGCGGCGTCGTAACCACGACGACCTCGGCGCGCGGCAGGAGCTGACCGAGCGAGATCGAGATGTCGCCGGTCCCCGGGGGCATGTCCACGACGAGCACGTCGATCTCGCCCCAGTGGACGTCGGTCAGGAACTGCTCGAGCGCGCGATGGAGCATCGGGCCGCGCCACATGACCGGCTCGTTGCTGCTTTCGAGGAAGAAGCCGATCGACATCAGCTTCAGGTCGTCCTTGACGGGCGGCACGATCATCTCGTCGACGGCGATCGGCCGCTGCCGGATGCCGAGCACGTGCGGGATCGAGTGGCCGTAGATGTCCGCGTCGAGGACGCCGACGCTGTGGCCGCGTTCCGCGAATGCGACCGCGAGGTTCGCGGCGAGCGACGACTTTCCGACGCCGCCCTTGCCGCTCGCGACGGCGAGCACGCGGCACTCGGCCGGCAGCCGGATCACGCCGTCCCGCTCGGGTGCGCCGCCGCGGAGCTTCTGCGTCAGCGCCTGGCGCTCCTCGGGCGTCATGACGTCGAAGGAGAGCTCTACTCCCGTCACACCGGGTACGTGCGCAAGCGCCTGCTCGACCTGGGTCTGGAACGAGTCGCGCAACGGACAGCCGGCGACGGTGAGGACGATCGTGAGCGCGACGACGCCGTCGTGCAGCTCGAGGTCGCGCACCATGTCGAGCTCGGTAACGGGACGCCGGAGCTCCGGGTCGATGACCTGCTCGAGAGCCTTCAGGACTTCGTCGCGGGATGGATCCACGACAGCGAGCGTAGCGCCTATGTACCCGGCTCAGGAGCCTCGAAGCGGCCGCGCCCGGTGCGCCGGATCCGGCCCGTCGCGACAGCCTCGCCGAGCGCGCGGCGGAAACGGCCCGGGCCCCAGCGCCTTGCTCCCACGGCGCGGAAGAGCTCGTCCCGGGAGATCGGCCCGCCCTCGTCGACGACATGTCCGATCGCCTCGACCTCGCGCTGCAGCTCGGTCACGGCAGTCGGCCGCCGGAGAGACGTCCCCATCAGACCCGGCGAGTAGTACGGGTACTCCAGGCCGGGCCCCGGCCGGTAGCGCCGCCGTCCCTCGCGCTCGCGCTCGGGCGTCTGCTCCGCATCCTCGGCCGTCAGCGGCTTCGCGATGTTCTCGAGCGGCACCTGCTCGGCCTTGACGCCGAAGAAGAGCTCCACGATCCCGCCGATCGCCATCACCCCCGCGCCGATGAAGAAGGCTATGGCCACCTCGCCACGATTTCCCGAGGCGATCAGGTTGGCGAACAGCAGCGGCCCGATGATGCCGCCGATGCCGGTGCCGACGGCGTAGAAGAAGGCGATTGCGAGCGCGCGCGTCTCCATCGGGAAGATCTCGCTCACCGTGAGATACGCGGCGCTCGCTCCTGCGGAGGCCAGGAAGAAGGTGCCGAAGATGAACGCCTGGAAGGTTTAGGCCGAGCTGCCCAGCGCATTC
Source organism: Thermoleophilia bacterium (assembly GCA_025933895.1). Lineage (GTDB taxonomy): Bacteria > Actinomycetota > Thermoleophilia > Gaiellales > Gaiellaceae > Palsa-739. Next base: position 7,616 of record JAICZB010000059.1, on the reverse strand, counting down.
CCGGTGAACAGCACGGCCATGACGGCCGCGACCACCGCCGAGCCCAGATACGTACCGGCGATCATCGGCTTCCTGCCCACGGTGTCGAAGAGCCGGCCGAGCAGCAGCGGGCCGAGGAAGTTGCCCACGGCGAAGACGATCAGGAAGACGGGGACGAACCCCGAGGAGACGTGCCAGAAGGTCGAGTACAGCGTCCCGAGGTTGAACGTGACGCCGTTGTAGAGGAACGCCTGCCCGACGAAGAGCGCGAGTCCGAGGACGGCGCGGCGCGGATAGCGCTGGAACGCGGTCCTGGCGATCTCCCGGAACGGGATCGACTCGCGCTGCCGCACCGTGATCGACTGATCCGGCTGGTCGAGGCGCTCGTCGGTCTCTCGCTCGATCGACGTCTCGATGTCGCGAACGATCGCCTCGGCCTCCTCCTCGCGTCCGTGGATGAAGAGCCAGCGCGGGCTCTCCGGGACGTTGCGGCGGACGATGAGCACGCCGAGGCCGAGAACCGCTCCGATCAGGAACGAGATGCGCCAGCCCACGCTCGCCGACAGGAGGCTCTTGTCGAGCAGCAGAATCGCGACCGCGGAGCCCGCCGCCGATCCGACCCAGTAGGAGCCGTTGATGATCAGGTCGACGCGGCCGCGGACGCGGGCGGGAATCAGCTCGTCGATGGCGGAGTTGATCGCCGCGTACTCGCCGCCGATGCCGGCGCCGGTGAAGAAGCGGCAGAGGAAGAAGAACCAGGCCGTCCACGACCCCGCCGTCGCCAGGGTGGCGATGATGTAGACGCCGAGCGTGAGCAGGAAGAGCTTCTTCCGGCCGAAGCGGTCGGTGAGCTGGCCGAAGAAGAGCGCTCCGACACAGGCGCCGGCGACGTAGACGGCGGCCGCGGTGCCGATCTGGGCGGTCGAGATCGTGATCCCGCTGCCGCCCTCCGTGAGGCGCGGAGCGATCGCGCCGACGATCGTCACCTCGAGGCCGTCGAGGATCCAGACCGTGCCGAGGCCGATGACGACGAGCCAGTGGAACTTCGCCCACGGCAGCCGGTCGAGCCGCGCCGGGATGTTCGTCTCGATGCGGCCGGTCTCGACGCGTGCGGTCTGGGCGCTCATTTGGGACGTCAAACGAGGACGCCGCGGGCGCGGTTACGCTCGGGCCGTGTTGAGCTGCCGGCTCCTCGGGCACCGCTATCGCTTCCGGGCCGAGGGAGCGACGATGAGCTGGACGTGCGAGCGCGGCTGCGGCGCGGGCGGAGCGAAGGAGTACACCAGCGCCGAGGAGGCCTCGCGCTACGCCGGGGCGTTCGACCGAGAGGACCGCGCCGAGCTCGGCCGGCGCGCCCCGTTGCTCGGGATGTTCCCGCTGCGGCTGTGGTGGATGCTGCGCGGCAAGCGGCGGTAGAAGGAGCCTGCCGCCGCGCGGCGAAGCGCTCGGCGATGCGCTCCGACTCGACGACGGAGGCCCGCTGGCCGCTCCTTCGCGAACGCGCACCCTTCGCTCAGGCGACGGTTCGCACAGGTCGGCGGAAGCTGCCGCGCTCCGCCTGGCTGCTCACCGGCCTCGCCTTCCTCTGCGGCGGCCTGGTCAGCGCGGCCGCCTTCTCGATCGGCTGGCGCCACCAGGCTCAGCGGGACACGGCCGCCCGGACGGCGCTCGCAGCCGCGACCGCGCGGACACACAGGCTCGAGGGAAGGGTCGGCAAGCTGCAGGCCTCACTCGCCGCAGCCCAGGCCTCCGCCGCGGCGGCGTCGGCGTCGGAACATGCACTCGCTCGCGCCGCGGCCCGGGTCGGCGACGAGGCGACCGCGTCGAGCGGCGACGCAGCGTCGATCTCCTCGGGCGCCGCCTCGCTCGGCACGTCCGCCACGCGGATCGCGAGCGAGCTCAAGACGCTCGACACGTATCTCACGACCACGCCCACTGGACAGCTGGATCCCGGCTACGTCGCGAGTCAGATCGCCTTTCTGGCCCAGAGGCTGGCGCGGCTCCAGGACGACGCGGGAAGTCTCGGACACTCGGCGGCGTCCTTCCAAGCCGCACTGCGCAAGCTCAGCCGCGACGCTGCGGCGCTGAAGACGCGCTGAGGCTCGGGCAAGCCCTGTCCTTTTCGGGCAATCTGTTCCAGGTATGAGCGGAATCGCCGGGCGCCTGACCACTCTGCTCGTGCTCGCAACGATTGCGCTCGCAGTCACGGCGTCGAGCGGAACCGCGGCGGGGTCGATCCACACGGGAATCCTCGGCGTCGTGCCGCACATGGGACAGCCGACTCCGGAGACGCGCGCACTGTCGAACGCCATTCGAGCCGCCGCCCCGAGGACGCTCACGGTCGATGCAAGGTACGAGACCCTGATCGACCAGTACTTCACCGACGTCGCCCATGACAGCGGCGGCACCCAGAACGTCTATTCCGTCGCGACGCAGTATTCCGACGGATCCGGTCCCATCCAGTACGGGTCGACGTTCGGCGGGTCGTACGTCGCGCACGATCCGCTCCCGGCGAACGGCTGCGACGATGCACACAACGGATTCCACGACCAGTACTGCCTTACAGACGAGCAGCTCCAGATCGAGATCCAGACCGCGATGGCCGCGAAGGGCTGGCATGGCGGCCTCGACCACGTCTTCTTCCTCATGACGCCCGACGGGGTCGGATCGTGTTTCGACGTTTCCAGCACGCAGTGCTCGACGAACGCCTTCTGCGCGTACCACAGCGGCTTCGGCGTTTCGATCACCGACGCCGTCCTCTACGCCAACGAGCCGTACATGGGGCCGCTACCGACTGGGGATTGCACCGCCACTGAGCAGGGTTTCCCGAACAACGACCGCGATGCGGAGACGACGATCAACACGATCAGCCACGAGCACAACGAGGCGATCACCGATCCTCTCGGCAACGGCTGGATCGCCAGCGACGGGGCCGAGAACGGTGACCTCTGCGCCTACGGCTTCGGGAACCCGCGCGCAGGCACGCCGGGAACCAACGCGTACAACCAGGTGATCAACGGCCACCCCTACGAGCTGCAGCAGGAGTACAGCAATGAGCTCCCACACCCGGGCTGCATGCAGTTCCGCGGCGGACTTGCCACGCCACCGCCGCAGGGCGACGGCGTGGGCCCACTCGTCTACAAAGGGGGGCCGGTGATACACACGAACACGACCTACGCGATCTACTGGCTGCCCACGCCGGGCAACACGACTCCCCCGACCGTAACCGGGACGGCGGCGCTAAAGCACACGCTCGACACGTCGCCGGGAGCGTGGAATGGAGCGCCCACCGGCTACCACTACCAGTGGCAGCGTTGCTCGACGGCCGGGACGGGCTGCGTCGACATCCCCGACGCCACGGCGGCCACGTACAAGCTGACCAGCGCCGACGCCCGTCACACCGTGCGCTCGAGCGTCGCCGCCGCCAACGTGAACGGCGCATCCGCGGCCGTGTCGTCGGCGACCACGTCCGTCGTCGTGGCCGTCCCGACGGCGAAGAAGGCGCCGCACATCTCCGGTCGTGCGCGGGTCGGAAAGAAGCTGTCGGCCAACCGAGGCTCCTGGACGTCCTCTCCGACCGGCTACCACTACCAGTGGCTTCGCTGCAACGGGCACGGCGCGCGCTGCTCGAGCATCCGCCACGCGACGCACCCGAGGTACAAGCTCACGAAGCGCGACGCGAAGCACCGCCTGCGGCTGCGCGTCACCGCCGTCAACGCCGCCGGCAGCAGGAAGGCGACCTCCAGGGCGAGCGCGCGGGTCCCGGCGAAGCACTAGCGCGGAAGCAGTCGGCGCAGCCGGGCGGCGTTCCGCGGAGCGAATCCCTCCCAGTCGTTGTTGAAGTACGCGAACACGTCGTGCGTGCCGCTCCACCCGCCTAGCCGATCCGCCCACACGCGGAGCTCCGACTCGCTGTAGTTGCCCCGCCGCCCACGGGTCCCGCTGTGGAAGCGGACGTACGTCCAGTCGGCGGTCAGCTCATGCGTCTGGAACGCGTTCACCTGCGGCCGGTCGCCGATCGCCAGCGCGACGCCGTGCTCACGCAAGAGCGCGTAGGTGTCCTCGACGAACCAGGACGGATCGCGAAACTCGAAGCAATTGCGCACCCCGCGCGGGAGCCGCGCAAGCGCGTCCGCGAGCCGATCGTGGTCGTGCCGGAAGGTCGGCGGTAGCTGCCAGAGCAACGGCCCGAGCTTCGGCGAGCCGAGCAGCGGCTCGATGCGCTCGAGGAAGCGCTCGAGCCCCGGGCCGAGGTCGCGCAGACGCTTGATGTGGGTGAGGTAGCGGGAGGCCTTGACCGCGAAGACGAAGTCCTCCGGCGTCTGCTCGACCCAGCGCCCCACCGCGTCCCTGCGCGGTAGACGGTAGAACGTCGAGTTCACCTCCACCGTGTCGAACCGCTCGGCGTAGAAGCCGAGCCAGCGCGACGCGGGCAGCCGAGGCGGATAGAAGACGTCGTTGCGCCAGTGGGCGTAGTTCCAGCCCGAGAGACCTACGCGGACAGAGCCCCGGCGATCCGCCTGCACACCTCGGGCGTTCCCGCCGCGACGACGCGCGAACGCTGCTCGAGGTCGAGCGGCGCGGCGCCGAACGGCTCCTCGACGTCGAACAGGTCGAGCGCGAGCCCGACCTCTATGCAGAGGAGCTGCGCCGCGGCGATGTCCACCGACCGCGCCGGCTTGAGCGAGCAGACGGCATCGACGCGGCCGGCCGCGAGGTGGCAGAGCGAGAGAGCGAGCGAGCCCATGATGCGCAGCCGGTGAGCGAGATCGGCGACCTTGGGCGCCTCCTGCGCGACGAGCGACGTTCTCGTCGCCTCGAAGGAGAGGATCTCGACCTGCTCCTTCGGCCGCACGGCGCCGAGCTGCTCGCCGTCGAGCCACGCCCCCTCGCCTCGACGGGCGGTCCACTCCTCGCGCGAGCCGAAGTCGTGGACGAAGCCGAAGACGACGTCGTCCATCGTCTCCCCTTCCGCGACAGCGATCGAGATCGAGAAGAACGGGATCCCGCGCTTGGCGTTGAGCGAGCCGTCGATCGGGTCGACCACGACGAGCGGAAGCGTCGAGCCGCCGACGCGCCCGACCTCCTCCGAGACGATCGCGCCCGCGGACTCGCGGATCCGCGCGATGATCGCTTCCTCCGCGGCCTGGTCGATCGCCGTCGTCTCGTCGCCGCCTTCGCCGGCCCCGACGACGGGCTCGCGCTCGGCCCGCGTGGGCAGCCGCTCGAGCACCGCGTCGACGTCCGCGACAGCGGCGCGGCAGAGCTCGAGCCAGTCAGTCAAGCGGGAGGATGAGCAGGCCGGAGGTGAGCTTCGGATAGAAGAACGTGCTCTTCTGCGGCATCACGCCGCCGCGGCGCGCGACGTCCCAGACGTCCTCGATGCGCGTCGGGCGGAGCAAGAACGCCGCTTCGGCCTCGCCGCGATCGACGGCGGCCACCGCCTCCTCGCGCTGCGGCGTGTAGGTGACGCCATCCGGCGCGAGCCGATCGACCACCTCCGGGTCGAGGAACCCGTCGCCGGCGAGCAGCTCGTAGCGGCCCGAGCGGTAGAGAACCGGCCCGGGAAGGTGCTCCCGCGGAGGCTCGATCGGCGTGCCGGAGCCGGCGCCCACACGCTGCGCGACACGATGGGTCGGGAAGATCGTCAGTCCCTCTTGACCGGTCGGGACGATGACCGCTAGGACCCAGGCGGACGCCTCGGTGCCGTCCTCGGAGTGGAAGGCGAGCGCAGTCTCGTAGCGGTGATGGCCGTCCGCGATCAGGAGCTGCGCGTCCGCGAGCTCCGTCACGAGCGCGTCGGAGAACTCGGAGTCGAGCCGCCAGAGCCGCGACCCGACACCGCCTTGGTCCACCTCCACGTCGGGCTCGCCGAGACCGTCGAGCTCGATCGTGCCGTCCCACAGGAAGAACAGCGGCTCGAGCTGGGCGCGCGTCGCTCGGAGCAGTCGCAGCCGGCCCTCCTTCGGCCCGGCATGCGTGCGCTCGTGCGGCAGGACGACGCGATTCCCGTACGGCTCGAGCCGGAGAGCGGCGACGAAGCCCTCGCGGCGCCGAGGCACGCCGTCCGGACCGACGTACCCCTGCGCGAGCCACCAGCACGCCGGCTCGGGATCGCGGCCGAGCACTCCCTGCCGCTCCCACCCGGCTAGGCTCGCGGCCGCCTCGTCCTCCCCGTCGGGCAGCGTCAGGTGGACGACGTTGTACGGGCTTCGTCGGAGGAGCTCTTCCCGCTGCTCCGGCCCGATGACGTCGTACGGGGGCGCGACGAGCGAATCGAGCGGGCCTGCGACAGCCTCGTCGTAGCGGAGCGCGCGGAATGGCCGTACGACTGCCATGGCACTGACCGTACCAACCGAGCCGTCTCGCTAGCCCCCCGCCGGCTCGTGCGGGCGACCACGGGCGACCCTTCCTTCCAGGCCCGGCCGCCGAGGTGCAGCAGCTCTGCCGTGATGGCCGCGAGGAGCCCCAGCCCGACGACGAGCACGCGCCGCAGGACGCGTCCGCTCCAGCGCAGGCGGAGACTCAGATTGCGCTTCCGGTCCGGCATGAGCCGTCGGCGCCGGTCGACCACGAGGACCTGCTCCTGTGGGACGACTGCGATGACCGCCGACGTGGGCACGCGGCGCACACGATGCCGCCCCGTCCGCACCTCGAGCACGGAGGGATCGTGCGGATTGATGTCCGCGAGGATCCGCACGACCGTGCCGTGGCCTCCCCCTGCGAGCGTGAAACCGACGCAGTTGGCGAGCCAGTAACGGGTGACGGGGCTCGACGCGTCGAACCGCTTGCTCTGGCGCAATGCAACCGCCATCACGCCCCGGTACCCCACTACCCCGCCGTGCGAAACTCTCCCTCGTGACGACCATCGCCGAGCTCGCGGAAAACCGCACGGTTGAGGGGATCTACGCGGTCGCGCGCAAGGAGCGGCTGCGCACCCGCAGCGGCTCGAGCTACCTCGCGCTCGAGCTCGTGGACGCGAGCGGACGGATCGGAGCGCGCGTCTGGAACGACGTCGAGCTGCTCGACGGCCGCTTCGAGACAGGGGATGCGGTCCGCGTGCTCGGACGGGTCGAGCGGTTCCGCGACGAGCTCCAGGTCGAGGTGCGGACGCTCGAGCCGGCCGACGGAGTCGATCCCGCCGGACTGACTCCGGGCCTGCGACGGGACGCCGACGAGCTCGAGGGCTTCCTCGAGTTCCTGCTCGGCGAGGTGCGCGACGACGCACTTCGAGGCGTCGTCTCGCGCGCGCTCGCGGAGGCTCCGCTCCGGTCGTATCCGGCGACTCCGGACGGCCACCACTCCTACGCCGGCGGCCTGCTCGAGCACACGGTCGGAGTCGCGACGCTTTGCCGCGAGCTCGCCCAGATCCACCCACGACTGCGCGGCGACCTGCTGCTCGCGGCCGCGCTCGTCCACGACATCGGCCGGACGCGTGAGCTCGGGCGGCCGCCGGTCTTCGCGCCGACGGAGGAGGGGCGACTGCTCGGCCACGTCCACCTCGGACTGCGCGCCCTCGAGAAGCTCGGCGCTCCGTCCGAGCTGCTGCACGCCGTCGCGTGTCACCACGACGCCCGAGCCGCTCGCACGGCAGAAGCGGCCGTCCTCTACCACGCGAACCAGCTCGACGCCGTCGC
>JAICZB010000074.1 GCA_025933895.1 Thermoleophilia bacterium | reverse complement strand
CGGCGGGCTGCGAGAACGAGGCGAGAACCGACTGCCCGGCGGCGACCGCGTACACGACCCACAACGGGCCGCCGTGAGCGACGACGAGCAACGCGCTCACCGCCAACGCCTGGAGCGCGTTCGTGACGACGAGCGCGCGCCTCCGGTCGAGCCGGTCGACGTAGACACCGGCAAACGAGCCGACGAGGATGCTCGGGCCGAGCTCCGCCGCGACCATCCCGGCCGTCGCGATCGTCGAGTGCGTGCGCTCGTAGACGAAGAACGGCAGCGCGGCGTAGAGCACCCAGTCTCCGGCGACGGACACGAGCCCGCCGAACCAGAGCAGCGCGAAGTTGCGTTGCCGCAGAAGACGGATCACAGCGGGGCCTATGCGGCGCCGAGCAAGGCGTAGGTCGTGCGATCGAATGCGGCCTCGACCGTGCGGCCGCCGCCGAGGGATCCGTGCACGACCGCGATCAGGCCGCGTTCCTCGCGCACCTCGAGGAGCCGCCGCGGACGCAGCTCACGCACGGCGGGCAGACCGTTCGAGATGCCGGCGAGCGACGACCAGACCTCCTCGCCGCAACCGGCACAGCTGACGTACAGACCGCGGTTCCCGCCCTGGCGCACGTGCGCTCGTACCGTCACCGGCTGTCCGCAACGTGTACAGACCGCGTCCGCGCCGGCTCCACCGGAGAAGTAGTGGAGCGCCCACTCCCCGACCCTGCGGAACATCGCGGTCGGACGGTGGAGGCCGCTGACGAGCCGGGCGAACTGGGGGTTGTCGAGTGGATAGCGGACGAGCACGTCGCCCCGGGCGCAGGAGGCGCACGTGAACTCGATCTCGGTCGGCGTCCGGCGCATGAGCAGCTTCCGCGTGCCGCACTGCGGGCACGTGCTTCCCGAGGGACGCCACTCCGCCTCGGCGAGGGCCTGCCGCAGGGACTGCTTGCCGCGCGTCAGGCGCATCGAGACGGCAGCAGAGCTGATGCCGAGCGAGCCTGCGATCTCCTGATGCGTCCGGTCGTGCACGTACCGCTGCACCATCGCGTCCCGGCTCTGCGGCGGCAGGAGCTCGAGCAGCTCGGCGATGTCGTCCTCGGCCGGCGCCGTCGGTTCCGGAAGCTCGGCGACGGGGACGGGCAGGCCGCTCCGGGTCCGGCTCCAGCGGAGGCAGACGTTGCGTGCGATCGCCGCGAGCCAGCGGTCGGCACCGCGCGCGTCGGTCAGCTTGTGCCTGTGCCGCCACGCCTCGAGCAGCGTCTCCTGCGCGAGATCCTCGGCGACTTCGCGGTCGCCCGAGATCGCTGCGCACAGCCGCACGAGCCGCGCACGCTCGCTCCCGCGGCACACCCCTGCATCGACCATTGCCGTCATCCTCACCCACAAATCGCGCGCCCGCGAGCAAAACCAACGCGGTTATCGCTCGTACCCGGTTGCCACCAGCCGGTTTCGAGGCCACACTTCCTGCTGTGAGCGACGGACCGGACATGCGGAACCGCTACGAGCACGCGCTCGCGGAGGTCGAGGAGATGAAGCGCGCGCTGCGCGAGCATGCGCAGCACGTCGCCGCGCGAGAGAAGCAGCTCGAGGAGATGCGCCTCGACGTGGCCGGCCGGCAGGGCCGTCGACGGCCCCCCGCCCCAGCCGGGCCGGACCGCTCCGACGAGCTCGCCCGCGCCATCGCGAAGGCGGAGAAGCGCGAGCGCGAGGCGGTGCAGGAGCTCGCCCTCGCCAAGGCCGAGCGCGAGCGGCTCGACGAGCGCGAGCAGGCGATCCGGAAGGTCGAGCGGGAGCTCGCCGGGCTACGCATGCAGCTCCACGACGAGCGGGCGCGATTCGGCGGCAATGCGCCGACCGAGCCGGAGCCGGGGCGCGAGGCCGACCCCGAGAGCGACCCGCCGCCTCCGACTCCGCTGCCGTCGCCGCCCGCCGAGCCGGACCTCGAGCCGGCCGCCGGCGCGAAGCCTCAGCGCAACAGCATGCTCGCCGACCCGCAGCTCAGGAAGCAGCGCTAGACCCACCGGCCGCGCTGGTATCTTCGAGGTGCCCTCGTCGCGCGGGCAGGGGAGTCGGCGCACGACGGGCGCTTCGCCATGTCCACGTACGTGAACCCCGTCGACCCACCCGACCTCGGCATGCTGCCGACCTTCCGACGCCTGCTCCAACTCTGGAAGGAGCAGTGGAAGCTCGGCGTCTTCGGGCTCTCGTGCTCGTTCGTCTACACGCTGATCTCGATCGCGATCCCGATCCTCATCCAGCACGCGATCGACCACTCGATCGTCATCAAGCCCCATCACCACCGGCAGGCGCTGTGGCCCTACCTCGTGATCGTGACCGGCCTCGCACTCGCCCGCTGGGGCGTCGCGTTCAACCGGCGCTTCGCCACCGCCCGGATCGGTGTGCGGATCGAGGCCCGGATGCGGGAGCTCCTCTACCAGGCCTACCTCCGCTACCCGCGGGCGTTCTACGACCGGCACGCGACCGGCCAGGTGCTGTCGCGCGCGACGAACGACCTGTACCCCATCCGCTACTTCATCGGCTGGGGGCTCGTGCAGGGGATGCAGAGCGTGATGATGATCATCGGAGTCGGGATCGTCCTCGCGCTCGTCGATCCCTGGCTGACCCTGTACGCGGCCGTGTCGCTGCCGCCGATCGGGTTCGTGGCCAATCGCTTCGGGCATCGTGTCTCGCCCATCTCGCGCCAGGTGCAGGCGCGCAAGGGAGACGTGACCGAGGCCGCGGACGAGGCCGTGGTCGGGATCGAGATGGTGCAGGCCTTCGGCCGCGAGGACGACGTGCGCGAGCGCTTCGGCGACCGGGCCGAGGGCGTCCGATCCGCTGCTCTGCGTCAGGCAGGCGTCGAGGCGCAGCACGTGCCCGGCCTCTACTACCTGCCCGCCCTCTCGGTCGCCGCGGTGGTCTTCTTCGGGGGCCGCGCCGTCATCGACGGGAACATCACGATCGGCCAGTTCGTCCTCTTCGAGACGCTCCTGCTCCAGCTCGTCTGGCCGCTCGAGGCCATCGGCTGGATTCTCGACCTGGCGCAGCGTGCGCTCGCCTCCGCCGGCCGCAGCTTCGGCTGGCTCGAGGGGATCGAGCCGCTGCCCCAACCTGCGAATCCGCGCCGGCTTCCGCCGGGGCCACTCGGCGTCCGCTTCGACCGCGTGAGCTTCGCGTACGGCGGCGAGGTGGACGTGCTGCGCGAGCTCGACCTCGTGGTCGAGCCGGGCGAGATCGTCGCCGTCTGCGGGCCGACGGGTGCCGGCAAGACCTCGCTCCTCAACCTTCTCCCTCGCTTCTACGACCCGACGGGAGGCCACGTGCGCGTCGGCGGCGTCGACACGCGCGACGTCCCGATCGCCGAGCTGCGAGCGGACGTCGGTCTCGTCACGCAACGGCCGGTGCTCTTCTCGGTGCCGCTGCGCGAGAACCTCACCGCGGGCCGCGAGGACGCCGACTGGGACGAGGTGCTCGCAGCCTGCGAGGCGGCCGGTGTGGACGCGTTCGCACCGAGCCTCCCGGACGGCTACGACACGCTGATCGGTGAGCGCGGCATCAACCTCTCCGGCGGCCAGCGCCAGCGGGTGGCGCTCGCCCGTGCGCTCGTCGCCGGCGCGCGCGTCGTCGTGCTCGACGATCCGCTGTCGGCCGTGGACACGCTCACCGAACGGCGGCTCGTCGCCCGCCTCCGGCCGGCGCTCTCCGGCCGTACGGTGCTCGTCGCGACGCAGCGCCTCTCCACGATCGAGATAGCCGACCGGGCGGTCGTGCTGCTCGACGGACGGATCGTCGAGTCAGGGACGCCGGCGGACCTGCTGCGGGCGGGCGGCGAGTTCGCGACGCTCTTCGGGGACGAGGTGATAGCCGCGTGAAACGCCTCTGGAAGTACATGGAGGGACGCAAGCGGTTCGCGGCACTGATGGTGCTCATCGGCGCGGGCAACGCGGCTGCCCAGACCGGAGGCTGGCTCATCGTCCGGTATGCGATCGACCACGGCATCGCCGTCTACGACAAGCACAAGGTGCTCGTGGGAGACATGCGCAACCTGACGATCGCAGTCGGCATCTACCTCGGCGTCGCCGCCGCGGGCTGGGTGCTGCAGGCGCGGCTGATCCGCGGCCTCGCCATCATCGGCCAGGCGATCGTGATCGGCCTGCGCCGCGACCTGTTCGACCACCTCACGAGCCTCTCCCTCCGCTACTTCTCCCAGCAGAAGGCGGGCTGGATCATCGCGCGGCTCACGAGCGACGTCGACGCGGTCTCGGACGTCCTCTCGCAGGGCATGCCCACGCTCGTCTCGAACGTCATCCTCCTGCCGGCGGCGGTGACGGCGCTGCTCATCGCGGACTGGCGGCTGGGGCTGATCACCTTCGTCGTCCTGCCGCCGGCGCTCATCCTCTCGCGGTGGTTCCAGCGCGTCTCGCACGCGGCGAACGTCGAGCAGCGCAACCGGATCGCCGCGGTCACCGCCCAGATCGCGGAGTCGGTCGCTGGGATGGCGGTCGTGCAGGCGTTCAACCGCGAGCGGCGCTTCCAGGCGGAGTTCGACGTGCTCAACGACGCGAACCGGGCCCAGGCGACGTACGTCCAGAAGATCTTCTCCACCTTCTTCCCCTCGATCGAGCTGCTCGGGGTGCTCGCGATGGCGGCGGTGCTCTACTTCGGCTCGCACCTGTACCTGCACCACACGATCGCGATCGGGACGCTGATCATCGCGATCTCCCTCCTGCAGCTCGTCTTCCAGCCGCTGCAGGAGCTCTCGGACGTGTACGGGCAGCTGCAGTCGGCCGGAGCCGCGATGGTCAAGATCGCGAGCATCCTCGACGAGGAGTCGGACATTCACGACCGGCCCGGAGCGAAACCGTTGCCGCGCCTGGAAGGCGACCTCGAGCTCGACTCGCTCGTCTTCGCCTATGGCAAGGACCCGGTGCTGCACGGCGTCTCGTTCCACATCGCGCCGGGCGGCTGCTTCGCGCTCGTCGGCGAGTCGGGCCACGGGAAGTCGACGCTCGCGCGGCTGATCGGCCGCCACTACGACCCCGACCAGGGAGCGGTGCGCGTGGACGGCACCGACGTGCGCGACGTCCAGCTCCGCTCGTACCGGCGCCAGCTCGGCGTCGTGCTCCAGGATCCGTTCCTCTTCAGCGGCACGATCGCGTCGAACATCCGTTTCGCCAAGCCGGACGCCACGGACGAGGAGGTCGAGGCCGCGGCCGCGGCGGTCGGCGTCGACCGGGTGGCGGCGCGGCTCTCCGGCGGACTGGATCACGAGGTGCGCGAGGGTGGTGCCGGGTTGTCGGCCGGCGAGCGTCAGCTCATCTCGATCGCACGCGCGCTCCTCGCCGATCCTCGCATCCTCGTCCTCGACGAGGCGACGTCGAACATCGACCGGCCGACCGAGGTGCTGATCGAGCAGGCGCTCGACCGGCTCCTGCGCGGCCGCACCTCGATCATCATCGCCCACCGCCTGTCGACCGTTCGCCGCGCCGACGAGATCCTCGTCGTCGAGAACGGGCAGGTCATCCAGCGCGGCACCGAGCGGGAGCTGCTCGAGGTGGACGGCCCGTTCCGCCGTCTCGCGCACACGCTCGAGGGCGGCGAGCCGGAGCTCGCAGCCGCCGGCTAGTCCTCTTCGGGCTGCTCGAGGACGCGCAGGGCGACCTCGACGACGTGCGGATCGAACTGGCTGCCGGCGCCCTCGGCGAGGCGGCGCACGGCCTCGCGGTGGCTGAGGGCCCGACGGTACGGACGGTCGGTCGTCATCGCGTGGTACGCGTCGCAGACGAAGATGATCCGCGACTCGAGCGGGATGTCCTCGCCGCCGACGCCGTCCGGATAGCCACGGCCGTCCCACCGCTCGTGACAGGCGCGGACGATCGGCCGCACGACCTGCAGGCGGTCGATCGGGGCGATGATCCGCTCACCGAGCTCGGGATGCGTCTGGACGATCTTCCGTTCGGCGGCCGTCAGGCGGCCCGGCTTCGAGAGCACGTCGCTCGGGATGCCGATCTTGCCGATGTCGTGGAGGAGCGCACCGAGCTCGAGGTGCTTCAGCGCGCGCTCGTCGAGCCCGATCTCCCGGCCCACGCGCAGCGAGAGGTCGGTGATCCAGCGGGCGTGCGTCGAGGTGTACTCGTCGTTGGCCTCGAGTGCGTTGGCGAGGGCCTCGACCGTGGAGACGAACGTGCGCTCGAGTCCCTCGTAGCTGGACGCGTTCGCGATGGCGAGCTTCGCCTGCTGCGCAAGACCGCCGAGCAGCGCGAGCTCCCGCTCCCCGAAGTCTTCCCTTTCGACGAGCGCCACGAGACAGCCGGCCCGGTCGTCGACCGCGAACGGCGCGACCGCGTAATGCCCGCCGGGTGTCGGCGTCTGCTCGGCGAGCGAGGCGTACTCGTCCGGAGCGATCACGTATGGATCGCGGTCGACGTCGATCGCGTCGACCGGGAACGACCAATCCGCCAGCGCATCCCGCCACGCCTGCGTATGGCCGTGCTCGGCGCAGATGCGGAGGACGCCGTCGCGCTCGAGCCAGAACGACGTTTCCGAGCTGCCGAGGATCTCCGCGGAAAGCGTCGTCACCCGCCCGGCGATGTCCTCGAGATCGACGAGGGTCGCGAGCTCCCGGCCGAACTCGAGCAGCGACGTCGCGCTGTCGGCCTCGCGCCGCGCCGACTCGTACAGACTCGCGTTCTCGACGGCTACGGCCGCGTGACCGGCGAGCACCTCCAGCAGGCGCACGTCGTCCTCGTCGAACTGGTTCAGGCCGAGTTTCGAGACGACGATCACGCCGACGACGCGCGTGCCGTAGCGGAGCGGCACCGCGAGCAGCGACTCCTCGATCGGGTCGGTGCCCTCGATCTGCCTGCCGAACTCGCAGTTGGCGGCGTCGGCCACGACGATCGACTCGCCCAGCTCGGCGCAGCGGCCGGTGATCCCCCGGCCGATGCGAGTGCGGAGGAGGTCGAGCGACAGCGACTCGGAGGTCGAGGTCAGCTCGCCCATGAACGCGACGGGAATGAGCTCGTCGCCGTCGGGGACGAAGACGCGGCAGTTGTGGTAGTCGACCAGGGAGCGGAGCTCGATCGCGATGGCCTCGCCGATCTCCCGCACGTCGTTCAGCCGGTTCAGCCTCCCGGTCAGGCTCTGCAGCATCTTCAGGTGCGCGATCGACCGGACGTCGCGCTCGATCCCCGGCGCGTCGGGCCGCTTCGTGCCGTCCTCGTGGTAGACGACGACCTGGTTCTTCCCCTGCGCCTTCGCGGTCATCATCGCCGCCTCCGCGCACGCCGCGAGCTCGCGCGGGTTCATCGCATGCTCGGGCCCGAGGGCGAGCCCGACCGAGACCGTCATCCGGCCGATGCCGGGGAAGTCGACCGAGGCCAGCCGGGTCTGTACCCGCTCGGCCACGCGGACGGCGTCGTCGCCGCCACACGCGTCCATGAGGACTGCGAACTCCTCGCCGCCGAGCCGGCAGATGACGTCCTCCGGCCGGACGATCGCCCGCAGCGCCTCGGCGAGGAAGCGGAGCAGCTCGTCGCCGACGGCGTGGCCGTGGACGTCGTTGACGTGCTTGAAGTCGTCGATGTCGAGCATGAGCACGGCGAGCGGCATGTGTGTGCGACTCGACTCCTGCAGCGACTGCAGCAGCCGCTCGTAGAACACGCTGTGGTTGAAGAGTCCGGTGAGCGAGTCGGTGCGGGCCTGATGCTCGAGGCGCGCGCGAATCTCGGCGTTGTCGAGCGCGAGCGCGGCGGCGTCCCCGAAGCGCTGCGCGATCTCGAACTCCGTCTCGGTGAAGGCGACGGCTTCGCCCTCGCGGTAGATGTTGAGCGCGCCCTTGATCTGGCCGCGGGCGATGAGTGGGACGCAGATCAGGGCCTCGGGCTCGAGCGGCGTGCCGGGAACGGTGCGCACGCGCGGGTCGAGGTGCGCCTGGTTGGAGAGCACGGCTTCGCGGTTCCGCGCCGCCCAGCCCGTGATGCCCTCGGCGAAGGTGATCGTCGTGCTCATGATCTCGTCGGCGTACACGTCGCGGACGAGCACCGGCTTGAGCACGCGCTTCGTCTCGTCCGCCTCGTAGATCGTCAGCGTGTCGAGTGGGATCAGGTCGCCGACGGTGTCGGCGATGCGGACGAGGAGGGCGTCGAGGCTCTGCTCGGCGAGCACCTCGTGGAAGACGTCGGCGAGCCGCCGGTAGGACTCGACGAGGGTCGGATCCCCGGGCTGGGGATCGCCGTCCAGCAGCCGCAGGTGGTTCGGCTGGACTACCACCGATCCCCCGATCGTGCGCAGTTGAAGGACACCGTTCGATTCTCCCGAGGGTGGACCGCAGCGGACGAACGAAGCATCGGTGCCGAGGCTCGTGCTCATATCCCTCGGGCGGGGGAACCCGGACCCGATGCTTCGCCGCGCTTCCGGCGGGAATGCGCCTGAAATGGCCGATTCCGCCGCCGACCTCGTCCCGTCCCGCCCGAGCCTTCCCAAGCTCCGCGAGGCTGCCGCGGGCTGCCGTGCGTGCCGGCTCTGGGAGGACGCGACGCAGACCGTGTTCGGTGCCGGCCGGCGCAGCTCGGTCGCGATGTTCGTCGGGGAACAGCCGGGCGATCGGGAGGACCGCGAGGGCGCACCGTTCGTCGGCCCGGCAGGCCGCCTCCTCGACGAGGCGTTGCTGCTGGCCGGCATCGACCGGCGCTCCGCCTACGTCACGAACGCGGTCAAGCACTTCAAGTGGGAGCCGCGCGGCAAGCGCCGCATCCACGCGAAGCCGAGCTGGAGCGAGCTCGCCGCCTGCCGCCCGTGGCTCGAAGCGGAGCTCGCCGTCGTACGCCCGCGCGTGCTCGTCTGCCTGGGAGCGACGGCGGCACAGTCGCTGCTCGGCCGCCGGTTCCGCGTCACGCAGCAGCGTGAGCAATGGCTCGAGTCGGACCTCGCCGAGCACGTGACGGCAACGATCCACCCGAGCTCGATCCTCCGCCAGCAAGACGACGAGTCACGCCATCGCGAGATGGAGGCGTTCGTCGCGGACCTGAAGCTGGTCGCAAGCGTGCTCTAGACCGGAGAGCCGCCGTTGCGGGACCGGCTAAGGCTCGCG
>JAICZB010000037.1 GCA_025933895.1 Thermoleophilia bacterium | reverse complement strand
GGCGACGAGGTGGCCTGGTCCGCGCTCGCGGCGCTCTTCGGCACCGTGGGGCTCTTCGCGTTCTACCGCGGCATGGCGACCGGAGCGATGAGCGTGGTCGCGCCCATCGCGGCCGTGGCGGCCGGCGTTCCGGTGATCTGGGGCGTCGCCGTCTCCGGCGACCACGTCGGCGGGCTCCAGGCGATCGGCTTCGTCGCGGCCGTTGGTGGGAGCGTTGCTGCCTCGCTCGAGCTGCACCCCGAACGCAGGCAGGTCGCGGCAGGCGTCGGCTGGGCCGCGCTCGCGATGCTCGCATTCGGCGGCTACTACGTCCCGATGCACGCAGCCTCGACCCACGACTGGCTGTGGCCGGCGTTCCTCTTCCGCTGCACGTCCGTCACGCTCGTCCTCTCCGTCGTGCTCGCCCGCCGGATCCGGCCGGCCGGCCTCCGTGACCACTGGCCGGGACTCGTCGCGATCGGCTTTCTCGACACCGGCGGGAACGCGCTCTTCGCGGCCGCCTCATCGGCGCACGGCCTGCTCAGCGTCGTCTCGGTGCTCGCGTCGCTCTATCCGGTGGTGACCGTGCTGCTCGCGCGGCTCGTGCTCGGGGAGCGTGTGCAGCGGACCCAGGACGCCGGAGTGCTCGTGGCGCTCGCCGGCGTCGTCCTGATCACCGCGGGAGGCTAGCCACCCGGCTCTCGATCACGGCGCGCAACTCGCGTACCTCCTCGAGGCAGAGCCCGACGGGGTCAGGCAGGTTCCAGGAGTCGGTGTCGACGACGAGGTCGCCGGGGGCCGGCGAGTCGACGCGAGGAGGAAACGGGACGTCGAGCTCCTCGATCGCCTCCACGACGGCCTCCTCGGGAGCCGGCCCGACGAACCGCCCGCCAGAAAGCGCGGCGGCGAGAGCACCGTGCCCGCCGACGAAGACGCGCGTCATCCACCGAGCGTATTGCGCAACTCGCGAACCGCGTCGGGCACGAGCCGGTAGTACGCCCAGGTGCCGCGGCGGCTCGACTCGACGAGGCCCGCGTCGCGCAGCACCTTGAGGTGGTGGGAGATCGTCGGCTGCGAGAGCTCGAAAGCCGCGTTGAGGTCGCAGACGCAGCACTCGTCCACCGAGGCGAGCCGGTTCACGATCGCAACACGCGTCGGATCGGAGAGCGCGCGGAACCGAGCCGCGAGCGTCTCCCTCGCATCGGGGTCGAGAGGCTCGGTCGCGGGACCGCAGCAGAGGACTGGCAATGCCTTCATCGATCTATCTCAATATAGTGTATCGACGTCAATCGATGGAAGGAGGCATGCTATGAGACGTGACGACTGCTGCGACGATTGCTGCGGCGGCGAGACCGGCTGCTGCTGAACAGCACGTGCCGGCGGGGCGTACGACCCGCCGGCGCCTTCAGACGTTGAAGCGGACGTTGAGGACGTCGCCGTCCTCGACCACGTACGTCTTGCCCTCGAGGCGCTGCTTCCCCGCCCGGGCCGCATTCGCGTGGCCGCCCGCGGCGACGAGATCGTCCCAGCGCACGACCTCGCAGCGGATGAACCCGCGCGCGATGTCGGAGTGGATCGTCTCCGCAGCGTCGAGCGCGGACTCGCCGCGCCGGAGCGTCCAGGCGCGTGTCTCTTTCTCGCCCGCGGTGAAGAACGTGATCAGGTCGAGCGTCTCGACCAGCCGCCGCACGATCTCGCCGAGCGCAGACTCGCCGCCGCCGCGGAACTCCGCGGCTTCCTCCGGCGCCAGCTCCGAGAGCTCGGCCTCGAGCTGGAGATCGATGCCGTCGGCTCCGTTGACGAGCTCGAGCAGCGGCTTCGTCGTGAGCGGCTCGAGCTCCGGGGGCAACTCGCCCTCCCACTCCGCGAGCGTCCGGCCCGCGTCGAGGTGTGCAAGGAGCCGCTCGAGCTCGGCTGCCTCCGCCCTGAGGCGCGCGTCCCCCGACTTCGCCTGCTTGCCGACGCGCTCCAGTCGCCGCTCGACGTGATCGCGGTCGGCGACGAGCAGCTCGAGCTTCAGCGTCTCGAGGTCGTCGGCGGGGACGCACGTGCCGGAGAACCCGTCGAGCACGACGAGCAGCGCGTCGACCTGCCGCAAGTTGCCGAGCAGCTGAGGCCCCGTCCCCGGAACGTCGACGACACGCACCGCCGCCGGCGTGACCTTCCGCGCGCCGACCGTCTCCGCGAGCCTGTCGAGCCGCTCGTCCGGGATCTGCGCCATCCCGACGTGCTCCTTGCCGGAGCCATGCGTCTCGGCACGCGTGAGCGCACGGAAGAGCGTCGTCTTCCCCGAGCTCGGCAGCCCTACGATCCCGACCTCCAGCGCCACGCGCGGGAGGCTAGCCGGGCGGCTACGCCTCCTGGTGGGCGATCTGTTTCTGGAGCGAGACGAGCGCGCGGTGCTGCAGCGACTTGATCGCCCCTTCCGTCTTGTCGAGAATCGCCGCCACCTCCGCGTTCGGGAGGTTGAAGACGAACTTCAGCGTCAGCACCTGTTGCTGCTCGGGCGAGAGGCGGTCGATGAGCTTCAGCATCGACTCGCGGCCGATCGTCTGCATCGCCGCGAGCTCGGCGGACGGCTCCTCCTCGCCCGGTGGCTCGGAAACCTCCTCCTCGGGCTGCCAGCGGCGCCGCGAGCGGAAGTGGTCCATGGCGAGGTTGTGGGCGATCCGGAACAGCCAGGCCGAGAACGGCGCCGACTGCCACTTGAAGCTGCCGATCTTCTCCAGCATCTTGAGGAAGGTCTGCGTCGTGAGGTCCTCGGCGTCGTGGCGGTTGCCGACGCTGACGTGGAGGTAACTGTAGATCCGGTCGAAGTGGATGAGGTACAGCTCCTCGAGCGCGTCGCGGTCGCCCTGCTGGCCGCGCGCCACGAGCTCCCGAACGTGTTCGGTCGACTCGCGCGCAGCCACACGCTCGGTGGGAGAAGCCATCCCAGCCTCGTTTCCCCGAGACCGCACCTGAGCTAACTCGCGGAGCGGCGGCCTAGGAGCCGAAGCCCACCCGGCCGGCCCGGACGATTCGCTTGTAGTACGCGACATGCGCGACGACCACGTGGAGCGGGCCGTCCTCCGTCTCGAGCACGACGACCGGTTTTCCGGCGCCGGTCGAGCCGAGGGCCGACTCGAGCTCGTCCGCCGAGCGCGCCTCGACGAAGCTGGCGACGATCTGCCCCCCGGCGAACCCGATCTCGATCCGTACGCGCTCGTCAGCCACCTGCGCAGACCACCTCCGAGAGGACGCCGTGGACGGAGTCGGGATGGACGAAGGCGACCTCGAGGCCGAACATACCTTTGCGTGGGGTCTCGTCGATCAGCTCGGCGCCCGCGTCCGACAGATGCGCGAGCGCGGCGCCGATGTCTGCGACCTCGTACGCGACGTGATGCATCCCGGGCCCGCGGCTCGCGAGAAAGCGCCCGACGGGCGTCTCGTCGCCGAGTGCGCCTAGGAGCTCGAGCCTGCTCTCGCCCACCCGGATCGACGCGGCCTCGACACCCTGCTCCTCGACGCGCGAGCGGTGCTCCAGCCGGGCTCCGAAGAGACGCTCGTACGTGTCCAGAGCGCCGTCGAGATCCTCGACCGCTAGACCGACATGGTGCACAGAGCTCGGCGTCTCCACGCGTCGATCGTATTTGAAAGACTCGCGGCGACGATGCGTGCCCCGGCCTTCGCCCTCGTCCTGACGGCCGTACTGCTGGCCGGCTGCGGCAGCAGCGGCGGCAGCAGCGGCAAGGCCGCGAAGCCGAACGGCGAGGCGTCGAAGCCGGCCGACCAGGTCTTCACGGACGCGAGATCCGCGGCGACGAGCGCGAGCTCCGCGCACGTCTCGGGGAGCCTCGTCGCGAGCGGAACGCCGTTCACGCTCGACATCTCGACTGTTCGGAACAAGGGCGCGAAGGGCTCGGTGTCGATCAGCGGCCTCCAGTTCGATCTCGTCAAGATCGGCGATACCGCCTACATCAAGGGCAGCGACGCATTCCTCAAGCACTTCGCCGGTTCTGCGATCGCACAGCTCATCCACGGCAGGTGGGTCAAGGCGTCGGCCACCAGCAAGCGGTTCCGCTCCTTCGCAGCGCTCGCGAGCATCGGCGGGCTCTTCGCCCAGATCAGCTCGAATCACGGCAAGCTCGTCAACGACGGCAAGAAGACGTACCGGGGGCAACCGGCGGTCGTGATCCGGGACACCTCGGACGACAGCCGGCTCTACGTCGCGGCGACAGGCAAGCCGTACCCGCTCGCGCTCGCCGGCGGCAACAAGAAGCAGTCCGGACGGATCACGTTCGACGCCTGGAACAAGTCCGTCTCGCTGTCGGCGCCGAGCGACGCGATCGACATCACCAACCTGACCGGCTAGCGACGCCTAGGCAGGCAGGCTGCCGGGTCTGGCGGCGACGACCTGCGGGACGCCGACGGCGTCCGAGGCGCGCGACTCGGGCTCGATGCCGCCGAGGATCTCGAGCACGTCCTCGCGTACGAGCGTCTCCTTCTCGAGCAGCGCAGCCGCGAGCCGGTCGAGGGACGCACGGTGCTTCTTGATCAGTCGCAGCGACTCCTCGTACGCGCCGTCCGTGAGCCGCGCCTGCTCGCTGTCGCGCAGACGCTTCGTCTCCTCCGAGAGCGCGTAATTGTCGGCGCGCATCGTTCGCGACGACGCGCCTTCCGACATTCCCCACTCGAACACCATCGAGCGGGCGAGCGAGGTCACCTTCTCGAGGTCGTTAGCGGCGCCGTTCGTAACGTGTCCGAAGACGACCTCCTCGGAGGCGCGGCCGGCGAGCGTGACGATCATCCAGTCGATCAGCTCTTCCTTCGTGTGGAGGTAGCGATCCTCCTCGGGCAGGTGATACGTGTAGCCGAGCGCGTCGCCGCGCGCGACGATCGTCACCTTCTGCAGCGGGGACAGCTCGTTCATCAGATGCGACATGAGCGCGTGCCCGCCTTCGTGGTAGGCGAGGATCCGGCGCTCCTTCTCGGTCAGCACCTTGCGCTGCTGCAGGCCCGCGACGACCCGCTCGAGCGCCCAGTCGAAGTCCTTCTGGTCGATCGTGAGGTCGCTGCGGCGACCTGCGCTGATCGCGGCCTCGTTGCAGATGTTCGCGAGCTCCGCACCCGTCAGCCCCGATGTCTGCCGCGCCACGGTTGCGAGATCGACGTCGTCGATGTTGAGCGGCTTGCCGCGCGTGTGGACGCGGAGGATCGCCTCGCGGCCGGCGAGGTCGGGCGGCGGCACCAGCAGCTGACGGTCGAACCGGCCCGGGCGTAGCAGCGCCGGGTCGAGATCCTGGATCCGGTTGGACGCACCCATCACGACGACCTGTTCGGCGCCCTCGAAGCCGTCGAGCTCGACGAGCAGCTGGTTGAGCGTCTGATCCTGCTCGCGGTTGAAGCCGTGTCCCGAGCGCTGCGCGCCGACGGCGTCGAGCTCGTCGATGAAGATGATGGCGGGCGCATTCTTCCGCGCCTCGTTGAAGAGCTTGCGGATGCGCGCCGCGCCGAGACCGGCGAACATCTCGACGAACGACGAGGCGGAGGC
Source organism: Thermoleophilia bacterium (assembly GCA_025933895.1). Classification (GTDB taxonomy): domain Bacteria; phylum Actinomycetota; class Thermoleophilia; order Gaiellales; family Gaiellaceae; genus Palsa-739. The sequence continues at coordinate 7,821 of JAICZB010000037.1, read as the reverse complement.
ACTGTAGAAGTTCGCGCCCGACTCGAACGCGACCGCCTTCGCGAGAAGCGTCTTCCCGGTGCCGGGCGGCCCGTAGAGGAGGAGGCCCTTGGGCACCTTCGCGCCGAGCCGCTCGAAGCGTTTCGGGTCGCGCATGAAGTCGACGACCTCCATGAGCTCGCCCCGCACCTCTTCGACGCCGGCCACCTCGGACCAGCTCGTCCGCGACTTGCTGCCCTGGATCATGTTCGCCGGCGTGGTGCGCGGCATGATCCCGACGGTCTTCCAGAGCAGCCAGACCATGACCGCGATGAGCAGGAGGAACGCCAGCGGCATGTAGGTCAAGGCGAAGTCCGCCGCAGCATGAAACCAGTGACCCACCATCTGAAGGTCTCATCGGCAGCGCGGGCCGCATCCCTTAGGAGTCGGGTCAGCGGAGGGCGCGCAACGCCGGTTCGAGCCGCTGGCGCTTGGTGAGGACGCCCTCGAAGAGATCGCCGTGACGCCGGACCCGCTCGAGCACGACGTCCATCGTGAACTGCCGCGGGTCGAGCGACCCGCCGACCTCCTCCCAGCGAAGCGGCGTGGATACGGGAGCTCCCGGACGCGGCCGCACCGAGTAGACCGACGCGATCGTCTTTCCTTCGCCGTTCTGGTTCGCGTCGATCAGGACGCCGCGGCGCTTCGCCTTCGACCACTCCGTCGTCACCAGCCCGCGGTGCGTGCGCGCGAGCGCCCCCGCCACGATCTCGCAGAGCTCGCGCGTCTGCGCATACGTGTAGCGCCGCTCCACCGGCACGAGCACGTGCATGCCCTCCGCGCTCGACGTCTTCGGGAAGGAGGCGAGACCGAGCGCGTCGAGCGCCTGCTTGACGAGGAGCGCGACCTGCACCACCTCGGGGAAGCCGACGTCCGGTGACGGATCGAGGTCGAAGAGGACGAAGTCGGGCCGATCGGGCTTGTCGACCCGCGAGTACCAGGCGTTGAGGTCGATGCAGCCCATGTTCACCATCCAGAGAAGCGCCGGCTCGTCGTTCACCAGCGGTGCGTCGATCCACCGGCGCTTCGGCGGCCGCTCGCGGGTCGAGACCTGCACGCGGAAGCGCGGGATCCACTCCGGCATACCCTTCGGCGCGTCCTTCTGGAAGAACGCCTTGCCGTACGCGCCGTCGGGGTAGCGGCGCATCGTGAACGGCCTCTCGCGGAGGTGAGGGACGACGACCGGCGCCACCGCACGGTAGTAGTCGATCAGGTCGCCCTTGGTGAGCCCGCCGCTCGGGTCGTCTTCCGGCCAGAAGGGCTTGTCGAGGTTGGACAGCCGGACGCCGTGGTCCGTCGCCTCGACCGGGTCCTCGCGACGCACCGAGCGCGCCGGCTTGTCGCCCCGGAGGCCCTGGAACGACGGAGCACGCAGGTGGCCGTCGTGCGTCCACTCGGCGAACTCGACCTCACACACGAGCTCGGGCTCGACCCAGACGACCGCGCCCTTCCGCACCTTCGCCATCTTCGGCTCGGCCGGGAACGGCGTCGTCGCGCGGCGGAGAGGCTCGAGCTTGGCGAGGAGCTCGTCGATGTCGCGCTCGCTGAAGCCCGTACCGCAGTTGCCGACCCACGCAAACTGGCCGCCGCGGCGGACGCCGAGGACGAGCGAGCCGAAGCTAGCTTCGCGGCGGCCCTGGCCCTTCGTCCAGCCGCAGATGACGAACTCCTGCCTGCCGTGCGTCTTGATCTTCTGCCAGTCGCGGTTGCGCCTTCCCTCCTGGTAGCGCGAGGTCGCGCGCTTCGCCACCACGCCCTCGAGCCGCTGCTCGCGCGCCGCCTCGAACAGTGCCTCTCCGTCGTCGAAGACGCCGGACAGCTGGACGACGCCCGACGGAGCGAGCAGCCCTTCGAGCCGTTCGCGTCGCTCGGTCAGCGGGAGATCGACGACCGGTGCTCCGTCGAGCTCGAGCAGGTCGAAGATCTCGTAGACGAGCTGCGTGCCCGGCTTGCCCTGCTGCATGGCCGAGAAGCTCGGGCGCCCCTGCTCGTCGAGCGCGCACACCTCTCCGTCGACGACCGCGTCCGGCGAGCGAAGCGCCTTCGGGAGCTCCTTCGCGACAACGCCGAAGCGTTCGGACAGGTCGTTGCCGCGGCGCGACCAGAGCGTCGCCTCGCCGCCGCGGACATAACCGAGCGCGCGATAGCCGTCCCACTTCGGCTCGAACACCCAGCCGTCGCCCGACGGGAGCTTCTCCACCGGCGAGGCGAGCATCGGGGAGTACCGTCTGTGCTCGCGCGCCGGAGCCGCCCCGTCGTCCCGCTTGCGGAGGATGAGCCAGTTCTTCTCGTCGCCCGACAGGTGTGCCGGGACGAGCGCCCACGTCCCGTCCAGGCGCTCCCCGTGCAGCCGCACCGTGAGACCGCCGTCGCGCTTCTCCTCGAGCAGCTCGTACGTGCCGCGGTCCCAGATCTCGACCGTTCCCGCGCCGTAGTTGCCCTTCGGGATCTCGCCCTCGAAGCTGCCGTACTCGAGCGGATGGTCCTCGACGTGGACGGCGAGGTGCTGCTCGCCCGGGGCGAGCGGCACGCCCTTCGGCACCGCCCACGACGCGAGAACGCCGTCGCGCTCGAGCCGGAAGTCGTAATGGAGCCGCCGCGCGTCGTGCCGCTGCACGACGAAGACCGGCCCCTTCGGCTTTCGCTTCCCGCGCTTGTCGCCGAACGGCTCGGGCGTCTTGGTGCGTTTTCGCTTGCGCTCGTACTCCGAGAGCTTCTTGCTCACGAAGCTTTTCTAGCGCGTGAGCGTTGCGTCCGCTCGACGGACTCGCGCAGCGCCTGCATCAGGTCGACGACCTGCGCCTCCTCCTCATGGGGCTCGGGCAGCGGCGTACCTTCCGCCTTCGAGCGGATCAGCTCGAGGAGCTCGGAGCGGTACGTGTCGTCGTAGCGCTCGGGATCGAACTCCGCGCTGAGGTTCTCGACGAGGGACTTCGCCATCTCGACCTCGGCCTTTAGGAGCCCATTCTCGGCGACGGCCTCGCCGGCGACGTCCGCCGGCCGCCGCACCTCGTCGGCGTAGTACATCGTCTCGATCACGAGCACCTTCTCGTAAGGACGGAGGCACGCGAGGTGCTGCTTGTTGCGGATCACGACCTTCGCGATCCCGACGCGGCCCGTCTCCTCGAGCGCCTCGGCGAGCAGCCGATACGGCTTCTCGCCGCCGTCCTGCGGCACGAGGTAGTAAGCCTGCCGGAAGTAGATCGGGTCGATCTCGTCGAGGCAGACGAAGTCGCAGATGTCGACGGAATGCGTCAGCTCGACGTCGAGCCGGTCGAGATCCTCCGGGTCGATCGGGACGAACCGGCCCTTCTCGAGCTCGAACGCGCGCACCACGTCGTCCGGGTCGACGTGCTCGCCCGTGTCCTTCCGCACCTTGTCATAGCCGATCGGCTCGAGGTCGTGCCTGTCGACGAAGTGGAATCGGAGGTCCTTCGAGCTCGTCGCCGTCAACATCCGGACGGGGATGCTGACGAGACCGAAGGAGACCGTCCCGCTCCAGATCGGACGCGGCGCCATGGCGTCTTCGTCCCCCTCGATCCGGGCTCGAAAACGGGTCCGCGGCGGCTCGTTTCCCGGTTTCGAGTCGTATGCCTGCCGTTTACACAACGAATACATGGCGGGGATAAGCCTGTGGACGGTGTGGACAGCGCGCCTCCGGACGCGGCCGCAAACTATGCAAACCTATCCTAAGCTGCTTCAAGCGAAGACGCCGAGCGAGCGGAAGCGCGCGCGGCGCCGCCGGCGAAGATCGTCGCCCGGTACCCCGTCGAGGTCGGCCAGCGATTCGCGCAGCGCCTGGCCCAGGAGCCGCGCGGCCATGTCCGGATCGATGTGCGCCCCGCCCACCGGCTCGGGGACGATCTCGTCGATCACACGGAGCTCGAGGCAGTGAATGGCATCGGGCCGGAACGCCGCCGCGGCCTTCTTCGCCTGGCCGGCGTCCCGCCAGAGAATCGCCGCGCAGCCCTCGGGCGAGATGACGGAATAGATCGCGTTTTCCTGCATCAGCACGCGGTCTGCGAGCGCGATGGCGATCGCCCCGCCCGAGCCGCCCTCTCCGATCACGCAGGCCACGGTCGGCACCTTCAGCCGCGCCATGATCGACTGCGAGCGCGCGATCGCGGCGCCCTGGCCGTGCTGCTCGGCGACGACGCCCGGATACGCGCCCGGCGTGTCCACGAGCGTGATGACGGGGAAGCCATGGCGGTCGGCGAGCTCCATCGCGTGCCATGCCTTGCGGTAGCCCTCCGGGTTCGGCATCCCGAAGCGGCGGCTCGCGCGCTCGTGGATGTCGCGTCCCTTCTGCTGGCCGACGAGGACGACCGTGCGCCCGTCGAGCTTGCCGAGGCCGGCGATCATCGCGCCGTCGTCGCCGAGTGCCCGGTCGCCGTGCAGCTCGAACCAGTCGTCGAGCAGGCGCTCGACGTAGTCGAGCGTGTACGGCCGGTCGTCGTGGCGGGCAAGCTCGACCTTGCGCCAGACCTCCTCGTCGGTCGCCTCCTCGCCGATCCGGGCGATCTGCCGCTGCAACCGCTCGAGCTCGCCGGAGATCCGCGTGCCGCCGAGCAGCGGCAGGTTCCTCAGCCGCCCGAGCCGCTCGCGTAGCCGCAGCTCGTGCTCAGTCGGGGGCATCGAACAGTCTCAGGAGACGGGACAGGGTCGGCTTCAGTTCGGGACGCGGGACGATCGCGTCGATCTGGCCGTAGCGAAGGTTCTGCTCGGCCCGGCCGAAGTCGTCGGGCAGCTTCTCGCGGGTGATCTCCTGGACCACGCGCGGGCCGGCGAACGACATGAGCGCGTTCGGCTCCGCGAGCACGACGTCGCCGAGGGTCGCGAAGCTCGCGAGTACGCCGCCGGTCGTCGGGTGCGCCATCACGCAGAGGAGCGCCTGGCCGGAGTCGTGCAGGTCCTCCACGGCAGCAACGGTCTTCGGCAGCTGCATGAGGGCGAGGATCCCCTCCTGCATCCGGGCGCCGCCGGAGCTCGTCACGGTGACCAGGGGCATCTCCGCCTCCGCGGCGGAGTCGCAGGCCCGGGACAACTTCTCGCCGACGACGCTCCCCATCGAGCCGCCCATGAAGGCGAAGTCCATGACCGCGAGCTCGCACTGCCGCCCCTCGATCGCCGCGCGGCCGATCACCATCGCGTCGGCAAGGCCGGTCTTCATCTCCGCCTCGGCGAGCCGCTCGGTGTAGGGACGGAGGTCGAAGAAGCCGAGCGGATCCTCGGAATGCAGCTCGGTCGCCTCCTCGGCGAAGGAACCGTCGTCGGCAAGCGAAGCGATCCTGGCCCGCGCCCGCATCGGGAAGTGGTGGCCGCACTGCTCGCACACCCAGAGGCTGCGCTCGAGCTCGTCGTCGCGGTAGTGCGAGTGGCAGCTCGGGCAGGTGTTCGGGTGACTCGGGGGAGGGCTCGGCTGGTCGTCGGTCTCGACGGAAACGTCGATCTTGGCCACGGCAGCAGCTTAGACCTCGGGTCCGGGAGGGAGGTTGCGAAGCGGCGCGGTGTGACATCTGCACGTGCCGTAACGTAGAGGCGGCAGGAGGGCCCACGAAAGCCTCGCTTGACGTGGTGGTCTGGTGCTAGCGATAATAGTTCTATGACCGTGCGTGTGCCGCGTCTGCCCATCTCGCTCGATCCGCTGATGGCGGAGGCAAAGCGGCGAGCGAGACTGCGGCGGCTGCTCGTGGCGCTGATCGTGGCGGTTGCTGCTGCGGCCGCCGCGGCGCTCACCGTTGAGCTGCGAGGTCGGGGGTCGGTAGCCCCGATACCGGCAAACCTCACCATACTCGTTGTGAGTGAAGGCTTCCCCGGCCACAGAATCCTGCCCCAGGGGAACGGCGGGCGGGCGCTGTTCCATCTCAGATGCGATCCGGCCAGCGGCAACGTGGCGGATCCTGCCAAGGCCTGTGCGGCGATCGCCGAGCAGCCCAGCCTCGTCACGAATCCAAAGCCCTACGTACCCAGCAGCCCGGCGATCTCTTTCGGCGGTCTTGGGATGCCGGTCGGAGGCCCGCTCATGCAAGTCTGTCACTCGCATCCTGCAAAGCTTTGCCCGGCCAACGGCCCCGACTACTTCAAGATCACCGGCGGCGTGAACGGGAAGGCCGTCCACTTCGGCGGCGGCGGCATCTTCGCGACGGACGTACCGCTGGTGGCCAAGCTCGGCCTCGCCACGCGATACGGAAAGCCCGTTGTTCGTCTCGAACCGCGGCGCCACCGCTTCGTTGCCATGAGCCACACCCACACATTCGCGCCCGGAGTGCTACGGCCAGGCGACCTCGTCACCTGCCGCGCCAACCACAGCTACAAAGGCCCGCCGCTTGCGATGAGCGTCCCCGTCCATCGAGGGAACACCCCGGAGGAGTTCACCGCCATGCCGGGCCTGATGGCGATCCGCATCCGAGCCGACGGCACAGTCCTCGCCTCCTGCTTCCCCCGCGACCGCATGCCGCTCAGCAGACGAGGCCGGACCACCGACCCGAAGAACTGGCCACCGAAGAGTCTCCGGTCCTGAGGTCCGCCTCCTCTCATCCGGCTTGATCACGAGACACACGCCCTAGAGCTAGACCCTCCTAGTAGCCGAGCGCGGACGCTAGGCGCTCGAGCTTCTCTACGTTCGCCGGGTCGGGCGCGAGACCCGTGAACCCCACGCCGACGAGTTTCCCGCTGTCCCTCACGCGCTCGAGGAGCCGCTCGACCTCCTCCAGCGACGGGCCGCCGGGCTCGGGCATGAAGACTGCAAGCGCGTCCGGGTCGAAGACGTCGCAGTCGAGGGCGACGTAGATCGCATCCGCGCGCTGCAGCAACACATCGGGGTCGTCCCCGATCCCCGCGCCGGCGATGAACTCCTCCTCGGGCGGGTCGAGGTTGCGCGGCCCCCAGAGGACGACGTCCTCCGCGGCGATCGTGCCGCGGTCTAGCAGCATGCGTAGCGGCATCCCCCACTCGTTGCCGGAAGGGGACGTCTCTGGCGTGTTCAGGTCGCCGTGCGCGTCGAGCCAGAGGACCGCGACCCGGCCGTGCCGCGCGTGGAGGCCCTCGACCGCGCCGACGTGGGAGCAGCAACAGCCGCCGAGGACGATCGGGCGCGCCGCGAGGTCGGAGGCCACGGCGAGCGTCTGCATCGCGAGCGTCTCCTCCTCGACCACCGCCACCTCCGGGTAGTCGAGCGCAAGCGAGGCCGCCTCGACCATCGGCTCGCCGCCGTCGCCCCACGCGCGTGGCACGCGGACGAGCCCGGCGCCGAAAGACCGGCCGCACGAGTGGCACTCGTAGTCCTCGCCGACCGCGACCGCCGTGAGCGTGCGACAACTGGGGCAGCGGGCGCGAAGCAGACTCATCCGAGTCCCCTCTCCCACACGATCTGCTCCTGATCGACGGACATGCCGACGCTCTCGTAGAGCTGGGTCGCGCCCGTCGCGTTCTCCGAGTCCACGCCGAGACCGACGCGCCGCTGTCCGCGTCGGTGGAACTCGCGGAAGCTGTGGAGGAGCAGCGCCTTCGCGAGCCCGCGACCGCGGAAGCGGGGCCGTACGCCCAGCGCCCCGATCCAGCCGCCGCCCGCCCGCTCGGGGTCGTTTCGCGTCGCCGCCGCCACCTCGTCGCCGTTGCACACGGCGAACCAGAGCGACGGATCGTGATCGGGCTTCGCGACCTGCCGCGTCCACCACGCGTCGAACGGCTCAGGCCGGTGTTCCCAGTGCTCCGCGAAAGCCTCCTCGAGAGCTTCGTGGAACGCGCGCGCATTGTCGTCGGTGACGGGCTCGATCCGGAGGCCGGCCGGGAGCACCGGCTCGG
>JAICZB010000056.1 GCA_025933895.1 Thermoleophilia bacterium | reverse complement strand
GAGCCTCGAGGCGGGGGACGAGCTGCTCGCCGTCTCCACGTCCTTCCCGGCGTACGCCGACAGCTGGGCCCAGGTCACGGTCGTCTCGACCGCGCCGGAGCCCGACCCGAACGGCGGCACGAACACCCGCGTCGTGCTCAGCGCCGCCGACGCGAGCGCAGCGCGTGCGTGGATGAGCGGGACGGCGGCCTCGAGCTGCCGGCTGCTGCGGTCGCGGCAGACCGGCGCACTCTGGACGCAGACCAACGACGCGGCGATCACCGACGACAGCGAGACGGAACTCGAGGTGCGGCTTTCGGCGGTCGTGCGCGGGATCGCCCGGAACGATCTCGTCCTCCTCGAAGGCGGCAACGCGACCACGCTCGGGCTCGTCACCGAGACGAGCGAGATCTTCACGGGCATCCCGTATCCCGGCGCAGTCGACGGCAAGCCGCCGGACATCCCGGTCGCGCACACGCAGCTCACGATGACTTCGCCACTGGCGGGGAAGCTGTCGCATCCGCGCTACACGGTGCACAGCGGCCACGTCGTCGAGGAGAGCCGCTCGTCGGCCCTCCGGAACATGATCCTGGCTTCGGCCGTCGCCGTGCGCTTCGGGATGCAGGACGTCGGCACGCTCATCGGCACGCCGCGCACGTCGCTGACGTCGCTACCGGTGACCGTAACGCCGCACGCAGGCTTCACCGTCGCCGCCGGCGGCACGACCGGGTTCCTCGAGGACGCGAACGGGCTCGGGATCCCGGTCGACGTGACGGCGAAGGGCGACGGGACGCTCTCGCTCACCGCGACCGCGGCGACGCCGCCGTCGTTCTCGCTCACCGTCCCGCTGCGGTTGCTCGTCGACCTCGTCCATGTCTCGCGCGGGAAGACGGTCGCTGCCGAGACGCTCGGGACGGGCGACGCGAGCATCGCGGGGCAGACCTTCACGCTGAAGAACGCGCCGCTCACCTACCTCTCGAGCGGCGCCGACTTCGCCAGCACGCTGCGGGTCGCGGTCGACGGGATCTACTGGACGGAGGCGAAGACGTTCTACGCCCAGCCGCCCGACGCGACGATCTTCGTCGTCACGCAGGACGCCGACGGCAAGAGCGTCGTGCGCTTCGGCGACGGCGTCAACGGCGCCCGCCTGCCCAGCGGCAGCCGGGTCGTGGCGACCTATCGCCACGGCGGAGGAGCGCCTCTGCCACTGCCGACCCGGCTGACGACGATCCTCGAGCCGCAGCAGAACCTCGCCGCGATCCGGAATCCGGTCGGCGTCTGGGGAGGCGCCGACGCCGAGCAGCCGCAGGCAGTGCGCGAGGACGCGCCGAAGAGCGTGCTCACGTTCGGTCGCGCGATCTCGGGCAACGACTACGAGACCGTCGCGGCGCTGGCCCCGAGCGTTACCCGCGCCCGCGCCTACTGGACGTGGGACAAGGCACGGCAACGCGCCGTCGTCAAGGTGTACGTCGGCGACGACGCCGGCGCCGCGGCGTCGGCGCGCAGCGCACTCGGCGGGGCCGAGGACCCGAACCGTCCGGTCACGGTCGCCCAGGCGACGCCGATCGCCCTCGTCGTCAACTGCACGCTGCTGGTTGCTCCGAACCGCGTCCCGGCCGACGTCGCCGACGCCGCGACCGCGTCCCTCGAGGGCCTCTTCGCTCCGGGCTCGATGACGATCGGCCGGCGCCTCTACACGAGCGCCGTCGAGTCGGCACTGCTCGTGGCCGGAGTGGAGGCGGTCCACGGCCTCGCCGTGACGGCCGGCGGCAGCGACGTCTTCAACGGCGAGCCCGTCGGCTGGGCCGATCCGGGCGAGGGCTCGTTCTACACGCTCTCGACGAGCACGATCGCGACGCAGGCGGCCGATGGCTGAGGTCCCGGACGGCTACGAGACCTACTACGCCGAACGGCTCTGGCAGCTGATCCCGGCCGTCTATCGCGAGCGCGACAGCGACGACGCCTCCCGGACTGGGCCGCTGCGGGAGCTGCTGGCGCGGATCGGTGCGCAGGCCGCTGTCGTGCGGCGCAGCATCGACCGGCTGTGGGCCGACCAGTTCATCGAGACGAGCGACGACTGGGTCATCCCGTACATCGGCGACCTGCTCGACACGAACCTGATCAACGGGCTCGACCCGCGCGGCCGGCGGCTCGACGTCGCCAAGACGATCCACTACCGGCGGCGCAAGGGGACGGTTGCGGTGCTCGAGGAGATCGCTCGCGACGTCACAGGCTGGGAGGCGCATGCCGTCGAGGCCTTCCGGCGGCTCAGCCGCACGCGCCACAACCTCGACCCGCCGGTCGGTCCGAGTCCGCTGGCGGCCGCGCTGCCGACGCCGTGTCTGCGCACGCCGCCGCCCGCGGACGCGCCGCAGCCGCGCGACCTGCTGCAGCACGAGGGCCTGATCGGGCCGCTCACCGGTACGCCAGCGGGCGGATTCGCGGACGTGCGCTCGCTGCACGGCGGCGACTGCACGGATGGTCCGTTCGACGAGTACTTCCACGCCGCCGATCTCCGCCGGGGCCGCGGCGCGGTCGGCCGGTACGGCATCCCGAAGCTGCTCGTCTACCTCTGGCGGCTCCAGAGCTTCGCCGTCGACGGCGGCACGCCCGTGCCGGTGAGCGGCTGCGCGGACGAGTACGTGTTCGACCCGACGGGCCGGTTCGTCCCGCTCTTCCTCCGGCCGCTGCAACCCGAGCTGGACGACGCGGTCGACACATGGACCCCGACGCCCGAATGGGAAGTCCCGGGCCCTTGCACGAGCTCCCTCCGGTCCGCGATCGCCGATCCGGGCACGGCGGACCCGCGGCACGCGCCGTACCCGGACGCCGGCCACATCCCGGCCTTCGCCTCGGCGGCGTCGGGAACGCCGGCGGAGCCCGTCACGATCGAGGTCTATCCGGAGGTCGGTCAGTTCAAGGCCCTCTCCACGGTCGAGCCCGCCCTCGGCGTCTCCTACCAGTACGGCTTCCCCGCACCGATCGGCGCCGGCCCCTACGACCGCACGCTGCTCGGGGATCCCCCCGCCGCCGTGGGGGACGAGCGCACCGTGTCCGGCGGGGCGGGGCTCGACACCGAGCTCGCCGCGGCGAACGGCGCAGGCACTGTGACGATCGCCGACTCGCTCACGTACGACGCGGTCACCGACGTCGGCTCGACCGGAACGCCGATCGGCTCGCTGCTCGTGCGCGCGGGGGCCGGTGTCCGCCCCGTGGTGCGGTTGCCCGCCGCGGCCGCGGGCGACGCGCCGGCCGCCTGGATCTTCACGGGAGGCGGGGAGGACGCCGAGCTGACGCTCGACGGCCTGCTGATCAGCGGCGGCGATGTCGTCCTGCGCGGCGCGTTCAGGTCGGTCCGCCTCACCGGCTGCACGACCGATCCCGGCACGCTCGACAGGGCCGGCGACGCGTATGCCGTCTCCGCGGACCAGCGACCGCTCGCGCCGACGCGGATCTGGATCGAGGCGGACCCGGACGCCGAAGCGGGTGCGCCGGGCGCGATCGTGGAGCTCATCGTCGACCACTGCGTGCTCGGCCCGGTGCGCACGCGCAACGGCGGCGCGGTCGAGACGTTCACGATCGGCGACAGCATCGTCCAGGGGATTCAGCCGGACACCGGTGAGACCGGTCTCGACGTCGCCGACGCGTACGACCCGGAGTTGTTGGCGCGGGCACTCGGCAGCGACGATCCGCTTTCCCGGAGCGTGTTCTCGGCCCTGTCGGGCGGCGCGCAAACCGCGATCACCAACTACGCCGCCGCGGGCGGGACGCTCTCCGCAACCGCCCTGAAGACGATCGTCTCCTCGCTCAACGCCCTGATCGGCGGCGGCACGAGCATCTACACGGACGACGCGTTCCTCGGCGTCCCGATCGACCCGCGCGCGCGCGAGCTGCTCGCGGAAGGAGCGGCCGCCGACACGGCAGCGCTCAACCGCGCGCTGCTCGAGGACGCGTTCCCCGGGGCGCTGTCGCCGGCCGCGCTCGCACTCGCGGCAGGCACCGCAGTGCTGTGGCGCGTCACGGTGCTGGGCCGAACCTTCGTCCATCGCCTGCAGGCGAGCGACTCGATCCTCGACGGTTTCACGGCGGTCGAGGATACGCAGGACGGCTGCGTCCGCTTCTCGGCGGTCACCACGGGCAGCAGCGTGCCGCGCCGGTACCTGTCCGTATCGACCGCCCTCGATGCGCCGCTGTTCACGAGCCGCGCCTTCGGGGAGCCCGGATACGGACAGCTGCTCGAGTCTGCCGACCGCGCGATCGTCGGCGGCGCGAGCGACGTGACGATCACGGCGGGCGCCGAGACCGGCTCGGAGATGGGTGCCTACTCGAGCCTGCTTGCCCCGATCAAGGAACGCGGACTGCTCGTCAAGTTCGACGAGTACATGCCGCTCGGACTGACACCGGTGGTGGTCCATGTCACCTGACGACTGCCGCACGCGACGCGAGAGAGGGAGGAAGACGTGAGCAGCGACCGCGCACGTGTGAGCTACGACCCGAGCCGCCACTGGCGCGGCGTGATCAATCAGCAGGGCCGCGTGACGCTGGAGGCCGACTGGAACGAGGCCGCCGCGATCGCGGCCGAGAGCGAACGCGCGCAGCTCGTCGACGTCGTCGGCCCGTCGGGCACGCCCGACGACGGCTACCGCGTCGACGTCGCAGGCGCCGGTGACCTGACGATCCGCCGCGGGACGATGTACGTCGGCGGTGAGCGGATGGTGCTCGACGCCGATCTCGACTACGCGGACCAGCCCGACTGGATCGACACCGCCGGCGATTCGATGTGGGTCGAATCCGGGGTGCCCGAGGGCGACGAGGCGGTCTGGCTCTACCTGCGCGAGCAGGAGGTCGGCGCCGTCGAGGATCCCGTGCTGCTCGACGTTGCGCTCGGCGGCCCCGACACCTCCGAGCGCCTGCGCATCGTGCAGCGGGTCGTCCGATCGGCGACCGGCGAGACGAGCTGCGCCGGCGCGCTCGGCGACCTCGAGAAGAGCTGGGAGGAGAACGGCCTCACGTTCGATCCGGAGACGATGCGGCTCGAATCCGCGTCGACGCTCCAGGTCTCCTTCCAGGAGGTGGCGACCGGACCGACGCTCTGCGAGCCGTTCGCGCAGGGCGGGTATCTCGGCGCCGAGAACCAGCTCATCCGCGTGCAGGTCGCATCGGTCGACCGTTCGGGCGCGCCGACGCTCGTGTGGGGCTTCGACAACGCGTACTTCATGTACCGCATCTCCGACGCCGTCGTCGACGACGCCGCCGGTACGACGACGCTGACGCTCGCGAGCGCGCCGGTCGACTCCTTCCACCAGCCGGCGGCGCTACAGGCGGTCGAGGTACTCCGAGCGGCCGCGCACCTGACGCAGGAGACCGGCGGCGCCGACGACTACGTCGCCGCGGCCACCGGTGTCGTCACCGCGTGCGCGACGGCGTACAACCCCGACGAGGGGACTCTCGTCATCTCGACGGCGCTCGACGCCGACACGACGGCGAGCCCGCTCCTCTTCCTGCGCGTCTGGCAGGACACGATTCCGGGCGCGGCCGCGGGCGCGGTCACGCTCGGCGACACCGGGATCCAGGTCACGCTCGCGTCGAGCTCCGGCACGTTCCACGCCGGCGACTACTGGCAGTTCGCCGTCCGGCCCGCGACGCCCACCGAGGTCTCGCCCGTCTATCCGCAGCGCATCCTCGACGCGCCGCAGCCACCCGACGGCCCGCGCCTCTGGGCGTGCCCGCTCGCGGTGATCGCTTGGGCGGACGGCGCAGGGACGGTCACCGACTGCAGAAGCCACTTCGACGACCTCGTCACACTGTCCGGGCGCGGGGGAGGCGGTTGCTGCTGCGTCGACGTCACGGTCGACGACGTCGCCGGAGGCGAGAAGCTCCAGGAGGTGATCGACCGCTACGCGCGGCAAGGGCCGGCGACGATCTGCCTCGCGCCTGGGACGTACACGCTGTCGCGTCCGCTGGTGATCACCGCCGACCACGCGAACCTGACGATCCAGGGCTGCTCGAACGGCGTGACGATCCAGGTCGAGGACGAGCACCCCGTCTTCGTGCTCGGCGTGATCCTCCTCGAGGGCGTCACGAACTTCACCCTGCGCGACCTCGAGCTTCACGTGCCGCTCGTGCGGCTGCGCATCGGGGCGACGGCGATCGCGGGCCTCCCGACCGATCGGAGGACGCTCGCGGCGTCGTACGGCAAGCTGCTCGACTGCTCGATCGGGGTGTACGCGCGCGGCGGCACGGGGCTCCGCTTCGAGAACTGCACGTTCACGTTCGGTCAGAGCGCGAACCGGAACGTCTTCGGCAGCGCGATCTTCGCGACCCGCGCGGTGAGCGGGCTCGAGATCCGCGACTGCACGTTCGCCGCCGAGGAAGCGGCCACCTCGCCGTTCAACGCGCTCGCTCAGGGGCTCGAGGCCGACCCGCCCTACCAGGTGCGGTTCGGTTACGCCCAGATCCCCACACGAACCGCAGACGCGTCGTTCGGCACGCTCGGCTTCACCGACGCCGGGCCGGAGCGGGCCGTAGCGTCGCAGCGCCGCTCGAGGCTGAGCGTGGACAAGCAAGCCGCGCTGGCCGCGTCCCAGATCGGCGTGCCGAGCCTCTCCGACGCCGAGATGACCGGCAACGTCTTCGACGGTCTCACCGTGCCCGTGCTCGTCCTCGGGCAGGCCGGCACCGTGCGCATCGACGACAACACGGTGCGCGGCTGCTACGGCGGCTTCTGGCTCGTGACCACGTCCACCACGAGGACGGTCGCGATGCTCGACCGCATCGCCTCCGGCGCCGCCCAGCTGCGGGAGTACCTGCTGTCCTCGCAGCTCGCCTCGCTCAGCGACCCGGTGCTGTTCCTCGCCGCGGCCGTCGGCCGCGTCCTGCCGCTCACCCCGGACGCGACGACGCTGACCGGAGCCGTCGGGCTCATCCAGACGCCCGACGTGAAGCTCCTGCAGGAGGCGCAGGGGCTCTTCACGCGGCTATACGCGCTGCCGACGTTCGACGCCGTCCTCGCGACCGGGGGGACGCAGGTGCAGCCGGTCGTGGCGGAGCAGCCTGCGGCGGAGACGGAGCGGGCCGCCGAGAAGGACGCTGCGCCCGCCGGGGCGATCGACATCAGGAAGATCGAGCTGCCGCCGAACCTCGTCGGGGTCTTCACGCAGCGAGGCGCCGCCGACGTCTCAGGCCTCGTTCCCGAGGCCGATCCCGGCACATCGCTCACGCCGCGGATCGATCTCAACGGCAATCAGATCGACGCCGTCATCGCGCGGGCGGACTCCGGAGCGGGCCTGCTCGTCGTCGCCCTCGACACGACCGGTGCGAGCAGCCTCATCTGCGCGAACAACCGCATCCGCAGCCGCATCCCCGCGGGTGCCACCGTCGGCCTGTGGTCGCTCGTCGAGTGCGCGTTCACCGGCAACGTCGTGACGAACGAGGTCGAGCGGGTCGAGACCAACCGGAGCCTCGTGCTGCGGCCGCAGCCGCTGGGGCAGGCCGCCGCGGTCGCCGTGACCGGAAACGTCCTGGTCGGCCCCGCGCAACTGCCTTTGCGTCCGAACCCCGCGCCGTTCGACAGCTGGAACGGGTTGAACACGATCGTCGACTACACCGCGCCGTGATGACGGCGGCGGACGACACGGGAGGTGGCCGATGCCCAACCAGGTGTGCTCCGGAGCCGCGCTGCAGTGCTCCTTCGGAACCGCGCCCTCGACGTTCGCAGCGTCCGGCGTCCAGGTCGACGCGACGGCTCCTGCCGGCGTGGTCACCGACGTCGCGGCGAGCAACGTCCCGCCGTTCGCCCTCTGCACGTCGCTGGCGAACCCCCAGGTCGCATCGGCCACGAGTGCCGCGTCGGGCGCGCTGACGCCCCAGCCGTGCGTCCCAGTGCTCAGCCCGTGGACTCCAGGCTCCTCGAAGGTGACGATCGGTGAGGTTGCGGCGCTCGACGACTCGTCGCAGTGCAACTGCAGCTGGGGCGGCGTGATCACGGTCAGCTCCGCGGGACAGACCTCGGTCTCACTGGCGGACTGACCGGATCGACAAGGCGGGACGCCGTCTTCGGCGAGGTCTCCGACGTGCTCGAGGCGCCGCACCCACGTCTCAGGCGCGGGCCGCGTAGCCGGCGAGCCGCTCGCCGACGACGTCCTCGGCTGCGGCCTCGGCGAGCGCGTGACCGGTCACGGCGGCGAGGAAGTCCGCCCGCTCGAGCGCGTAGAGCCGCGTCGGGGTCGTAGCCGTGACCGTCGCAGTGCGCGGCACGTCGCGCAAGAGCGCGATCTCGCCGAAGTACCCGCCTGCACCGCTCGCCTTCTCCCCGCTCTCGAGCGCGATCCGGACGCTGCCGGAGTCGACGATGTAGAAGCGGTCGCCGACGTCGCCTGCACGAACCACCGTCGCCTCTGCGGGAATCTCGAGCGGGACGAGCCTCGCGGCGAGTCGCTCTTTCGCAGCGAGCGACAGCGGCGCGAACATCGGCACCTCGTCCACCAGGTCCTGCTGACGGGTGGGCACCGAATCCGCGTCGAGCGCCCTCATGCGGCGATAGCCCGCGAGCGTGAGCACTGGCAGCAGGAAGCCGACGAGCACGAACGCGACGCGGGCCCCGAGCTCCCGGACGAGAACCGGCGTGGCGATCGATCCGAGTGCGAGCGCGCCCATCGCCGTGCCCCAGATCAGGCCCAGGACGCCGCTCAGCGCGTCGTCGCGAATCGCCCGCTGCAGGAGCGTGAAGCCGGAGACGTCCTCGACGCTGTTGGAGGCGCCGACGACCGCCAGCAGGACGAACGCGCCGACGAGCTCCGGGCTCGGCGCGATGAGCACGATCGGCAGTCCCCAGCCGAGGAGCGAGAGGGCGAACACGCGGGCGAGCCGGCTGCCGTGGATCGTCGAGGACACAACTGCACCGATCACCCCGCCGGCTCCGATCGCCGCCGTGAGGAGTCCGACGGTGCCGCCCGCGCCGTCGAGCAGCCGGAACGCGGCGACGACGATGAGCACGTTCAGGCAGCCGCGGACGAACGCCTGGGCGACCATCAGCGTCACCACGACCGGCGCACCCGGGCGCTCTACGACGGTGCGCCAGGCGAAGCCGAGCCGGCCGGGCGAGGCGGCGCGTGCCGGCGCCGGGCCCTCCGAGCGGACGAGAAGGATCAGACCGACGCCGACCGCCATCGCTCCTGCGGCGGCGGCGAAGGTGACGCCGACCCTCGCCTGCTCGACGAGCGCTCCGGCGACGAGCGGCCCGATCAGCGTCCCGAGGCTCTCGACCGTCGAGGTCGCGGCGTTCGACGAGACCAGCTCCTCAGGTGTCCGCGTCAGGGACGGCAGCAGTGCCTGGAGCGTGGGCCGGATCAGCGTGGAGGAGATCCCGAAGAGCGCGGCGCCCGTGAACACGCCGGCCTCGGAGTCGGCGAAGGCGGCGACCGCCGATCCTGCGAGTGCGACCGTGCCCAGGAGCGCTGCGCCGAGGAGAAGTCGCTCGCGGCGAATCCGGTCGCCGAGAGACGCCGCGCCCGGCGCGACGACTCCGGCCGGGAGCAGCCGGACCAGCCCGGCGAGCCCGACCGCCGACGCTCCGCCCGCGTTGTACGCGAAGACGCCGAGCGCGACGAAGTACCCCCACTCGGCGGTGATGGCCATGCCCCACGCGAGCTCGACCCGCCTGACGTTCGGGTTCCTGCCGGCGAGCGCGGCGGCGGCGAACCTGTCCCGGAGAGCCGACACACCACGATTGAACGCCTCCGCCTACCGCTTGGCAAGCAACGGCCGGGGTTGAAGCAAGGCGCGGCTTGCCCTAGCCTCTGACACAGGCGTCGTACCGACCACAGGGGGTCTCTTCCTTGAACACCTACCACTACGTCCTGTACATCCACTTCCTCTCGCTGTTCGTGGGCGTCGGAGCGGGATCGGTGCTGCTCGCATGCCTCTTCCAGCTGCGCGCTGCGCGCACCGTCGAGCAGGCCGTGCCGTGGGGGATGCTGGCCGGCAAGGTCGGGAAGCTCTTCCCGATCGCGATCATCGGCCTGTTCGGCAGCGGTGCCTACATGACCTCGGAGACGACGTTCCCGTGGACGTGGAGCACGAGATGGATCGAAGTCGGCATCGCAGCGCTCGTCGTGCTGCTCGCTCAGGGTGGGGGAATCGCCGAGCGGACGGGGCACAAGCTCGGCGCGGCTCTCCAGGCGAACGGTCCCGGGCCCCTCGGTTCGGAAGCGCGACGGATGGCGCTTCATCCCGGCCTCTGGGTGGTCGAGTTCTCCAACCTCGGGATCGTCTTCGGGGTCGTGTGGAACATGACCCAGAAGCCCGGTCTCGGGGGATCGCTCGCAGCCGTGCTCGTCGGCTACGCGGTCGGCGCGGCGCTCGCGCTGCTCGTCACGCGGTCGGCGAAGGAAGAGCTCGCCCCGGCCACGGGGCCCGCCGCGTAGCGCACCCCCGGCGGCGTCCTGCGCCACGGCGAAGATTCGCCGATGGCGATTGCCGACGTGATCGGACGCCTCGCGACGATCGAGGCGTCGGCGCCTCCCTCGGATGGAGTCGCCTGCTTCGCCCGGCTCTACCTCGCGGTCACCGAGGGAGTCGGCGCCGACCTGACGAGCCAGGGGTTCGCCGACGCGCGCTTCCTCGAGACCCTCGACATCCGGTTCGCGGAGCTGTTCTT
>JAICZB010000204.1 GCA_025933895.1 Thermoleophilia bacterium | reverse complement strand
TCGACGATGGCAGACGTGATCGCAGAGAGAGACGTCATCCGCGAGGAGGACGCGGCCGAGCGGCTCAGCGAGCTGCTCGTGCGCTCACGGGTCGAGGTCTCCAAGGCCGTCGTCGGCCACGACGAAGCAGTCGATCTGATGCTGGTCGCTGCGCTCGCCCGCGGCCATGTGCTGCTGGAGGGACCGCCGGGCACCGCGAAGACGCTGCTCGCCCAGGCGATGGCACGCGTGCTCGGAGCGACGTTCCAGCGCGTCCAGTTCACGCCGGACACGACCCCGAACGAGCTGATCGGGACGATGGAGATGAAGGGCGGCGAGCTCGTGCTCGAGCGCGGAGCGATCTTCACGAACGTGCTGCTCGCCGACGAGATCAACCGCACCCCGCCGCGCGTGCAGGCCGGCCTGCTCGAGGCGATGCAGGAGCGCCACGTGACGATGCGAGGGCGCACCTATTTCATCGACCCGCCGTTCTTCGTGATGGCGACCCAGAACCCGTACGAGCACGAGGGTGTCTTCCCGATCACCGAGTCGCAGCTCGACCGGTTTCTCGTCAAGCTCGAGCTCGAATACGGCGACGAGAACACGGAGCTGCGCACGCTCGACCTCCCCCACCGCGGTGTCATCCCGGACATGCTCGGAGACATCTCCCCACTGCTTGGCGAGCGCGCCTTCCTGGTCGCGCAGGAGGTGGTCGACGAGGTGCAGGTGGACGAGGAGATCGCGCGTCTCTGCGTTCGCATCGTCCGCGAGACGCGGACGACCGAAGGCATCGAGCTCGGCGCCAGCCCCCGCGCCTCACGGCACCTCATCACGGCCGCCAAGGCCCGTGCCGCGGCACAGGGCCGGACGACCGTGGAGGCCGAGGACGTCACCTGGCTCGCGCCCTACGTGCTCAGCCACCGCGTGAGCGCCGAAGACACGACGCCGCGTGAGATCGTCGAAACGGCGGTTCGGAACGCGCTCGGCCGGTAGCACCATGCGCGGCTCCTCCCAACGTCGGTCACAGACCCCCCGGACGGGTGGGACATTGGTTGGGAACCCGATGATACTTCGAAGGAAGCGTTCCTCTCGCTCAGAACTGGAGGTGAAATGGTGATCTACGTGATCCTTGCAGTCGTCTTCGTCGTTCTGCTCGTCGCGTACATGCGCGTGCGCGGACGCCGGCTCACCCGCTAGCGAGTCGGCATTGTCGGACTGCGGCGGCTGCCCTGACGGTCGCAAACCCGGCTAGGGCAGCTCCGTCTGGCGTCGTTCACGCACCATCTGGAAGGGGATGGGGTCATGGGTATTCGCGTCACCATCGAGGCGGCCTCGAAGGCCGAGGCCGAACTGATCGCTCAACAGCTGCCCGTGAAGGCGAGCGCGCAGTCGTGGCGGGGGTTCGGTGTCATCCGCCTCGGCGCGAGGAGCCGCCAGGAGAAGGACAGCTTCGTGGAAGCGGTCTCCCGGAGCTTCCAGGAGCACAAGCTCCAGTGGGCCCGCGTTCGCTACGACGACGAGGAGCGCGTCTTCAAGGCCAACGGCAACGGCCACCGAGCGGCCTGATCAGTCGACCGGAAGCGCTTCCGGCTCGGCGAGTCCGGCGATGCGGTAGGCGTCGATCTGGTCGAGCGTCTCCCGTTCGAGCAGTGCGTCGGCGAGGGCGTCGAGGCGCGTGCGTTCGGCGGCGAGCAGCGCCAGGACCTCGTCGTGCGCGACTTCGACAGTGCGCCGCACCTCCTCGTCGAGGAGTTCGAGGGTGCGAGGCGACGTCAGGTCGCCCCAGGGGTTCCCGCCGTCTCGGGGAATGACGGCGACCATCCCGATCGTGTCGTTCATCCCCCACCTGCCGACCATGTGACGCACGAGCTGCGTGACCACGTCGATGTCGCCTTCCGCGCCGGTGGTCTGGTCACCGAACACCAGCTCCTCCGCCGCACGGCCTCCAAGCGCCATCTTCACGCGGGCCTCGAGCTCGGCGCGCGTGTAGTTGAACCGGTCGATGTCGGGCGAGGAGAGGGTCACGCCGAGCGCCTGCCCGCGCGGGACGATCGTGATCTTGCGCACCGGATCGGAGCCGGGGGTCAGCATCCCGACCAGGGCGTGGCCCGCCTCGTGGTACGCGGTCCGGCGGCGATCAGCCGGAGTCAGCATGATCTTCCGCTCGGCGCCGAGGATGATCTTCTCGAGCGACTGCGCGAAATCGCCGGACATCACCTCGCCGCGGTCGGACCGCGCTGCGAGCAGCGCCGCCTCGTTCACGAGATTCGCCAGATCGGCGCCGACCATGCCGGGCGTCGTCGCGGCGATCCGCTCGAGGTCGACGTCCGGGCCGAGCGGCACGTCTCGCGTGTGCACCTCGAGGATGAGCCGGCGTCCGTCGCGGTCGGGCGGCAGGACTGCGACGCGGCGATCGAACCGCCCAGGCCGGAGGAGTGCCTGGTCGAGCACGTCGATGCGATTCGTCGCACCGAGCACGATCACGCTCGTGGTGGAGTCGAAGCCGTCCATCTCGGTCAGGATCTGGTTGAGCGTCTGCTCTCGCTCGTCGCTGCCGCCGAAGCCGCCGCCGGCGCTGCTGCGGGCGCGTCCCACCGCGTCGAGCTCGTCGATGAAGACGATCGCGGGCGATTCCTGCTTCGCCTGCCGGAACAGGTCGCGGACACGTGAGGCGCCGACGCCGACGATCGCCTCCACGAACTCGGACGCGGACATCGAGAAGAACGGGGCTCCGGCCTCGCCCGCGACGGCCCGCGCCAGCAGCGTCTTGCCGGTGCCGGGCGGCCCGCTGAGCAGGACTCCGCGCGGGATCCGGCCGCCGAGCCGGCGGTACTTCTCCGGGTCGCGCAGGAAGTCCACGATCTCGGTCAGCTCCTGCTTCGCCTCGTCGATGCCGGCAACGTCGGCGAAGGTGACCGTTTCGCGGCCGGGCTGGTAGCGCTTCGCGCGCGCGCGGCCGAGCGCACCCGCCGTCCGCGAGCCGCTCATCCGCCGGAAGATCCAGAACAGGAGCAGGAGGAGGACGATGGTCGGACCGAAGCCGAGAAGCAGGCTCTCCCACAGCGGCCCGCCGGTGTCGAGAGGCTTGGCGTTGACGACTACGCCGTGCGCCTGCAGGAGCCGCGACAGCTGGTTCGTGTCCGCGAACGACGGAATCTGAGTCACGAACCGGGTCGACGACGTGGACGCACCGGCCGGCTTCGTCGCCTGGGCGAAGGTGCCCTGGAGCTCGGAGGCGGTCGAGGTGACCGAGACGACGTTGGCCGCGCGAAGCTCTCGCAGGAAGAACGGGCTGTACGGAACCCGGATCCGCGTCTCCTGCGTGACCCGGTGCGCGCCCCAGTAGTTGGCGCCGAGCATCACGGCGATCACCACGATGTAAAAGGCGATCCGCCACGGGCGGCTCGGTAGGCGGGGGAATCGGCGCTCGTTCACGTGTTCAGAATGCCAGTCGGGACGTCTGGAGTCGGCGTGGTTGGGGGGTGCGCCGACGTCAACCCTGCAGCCGTCGAACCTTGGGGTCTTCGGCGGCGCACCGTGCCGATCTTCGACCGCGACCGCCGTCCCCCTCCCGTGCTCAAGCCTTGCGTTTGGAAAGCCGACCCAAAGGCAGGAGTGCAGGAGATGCTCGAACCTGCGATGTTCCTCGGACTGGGTGTAGTCGCCGTGTGGGTCTACGTCCGCTATCCGCGCCTGCGGCCCCGTTCCATTCTCTTGACGGTGGCGCACGTGATCGGCTCGTTCGCCGTGTTCGCGCTGCTACCGACCGCGTTGGGCCTGCTGTTACGGCTCCTACCGTCACATGCGGCGCAGCCGTACGTCGTGCTGCTGCTCCTCATCCTCACCCTGACGTACGTGCTACTCAGCTGGGTCTGGCTGATCGCGCGCATCCTGCGCGACCTGGGCGGCACGCCGCGCGGCGGCCATCCCGCCTCGGCCGAGTCCTGAGCCGCACGCCGCGCGCAGCGGGGCGTTACATTCTCTCGAACGCTCCCGCCGGAGGCAGGGGAAGATGAACGCTGGCAGGCCCGCCGGGGGGAAAGTCGAGCTCGAGCCCCCATCCGTACTCGTCGCAGACGACGACATACCGCACCGCCGCGGGGTTCGCGAGGCACTCGAGGCGCACGGGTTCTCCGTCGTCGGCGAGGTGAGCGACGCGGCCGCTGCCATCGGCGCGGCCGGCCGCCTCAAGCCCGACATCTGCCTGATCGAGATCGAGCTGCCGGAGGAGGGCCTGACCGCGGTCGGCAGGATCGCCAAGGCGTCGCCGAAGACGCTCATCGTCGTCCTCAGCCGGTCGGATCGCTCCGAGGACGTCGTGACCGCCTTCACGCGCGGCGCGTCCGGCTATCTCCTCAAGGGCATCAGCGGCGACCAGCTCGCCTCGACGCTCCGGGGCGCGTACGGCGGCGAACCTCCCCTCTCGCGGTCGCTCGTCCCTCACCTCGTCGACGAGATCCGCCGCGGCTCGGCCCGCAGGCTGTCGCTGCCCGGCGGCCCGGTGACGCTCACGCCGCGCGAGTGGGAGGTGGCGGAGCTTCTGCGGGAGGGGCACTCGACCGCGGAGATCGCCACCCGCCTGGGGGTTTCCCCCATCACGGTGCGCCGGCACGTCGGCCTGCTCCTGCGCAAGCTCGACGCCGAAAGCCGCGAGGACGCCGTTGCGAAGCTGCGCTCCTACCGCAGGCGCTGA
>JAICZB010000283.1 GCA_025933895.1 Thermoleophilia bacterium | reverse complement strand
GAGCCGCTCGTCCGCCGGGTCGTGTCCGATCTCGGAAGCCTCGACGCGGTCGTCCGGGCGTCCCAGCGCGAGCTCGAATCGGTGGAGGGAGTGGGTGCGGTGCGGGCCCGCGAGATCCGCGAAGGACTGCGCCGGCTGCAGGAGCACAACCTCGTAGATCGCTACCTCCAGCTCTGAGAAATCCCGCTCTGACAACGCATTTGGGCCGGAATTTGGCTTATCCAGGCCGTTTTCTGCTACACTCGCATCCTGTGGCCGGCGCATAAGGGCGTGCCGGCTTTCTTGACGAAGAGCGGCTTTCAGCCAGGGGAGGTCAGGCTTGTACGACGTCGGCGACAAGGTGGTCTATCCCCACCACGGGGCGGGAACGGTCGTCAAGAAGGAAAAGCGCGAGGTTCTCGGACAGCAGCGCGAGTACCTGACGATCAAGATCCTGCACAACGACATGACCGTGCAGGTCCCCTCCGAGAATGCCGAGAAGGTCGGTCTGCGGCGGGTGATCGGCGAGAAGGAGGTCGGTGTCGTCCTCAAGGCGCTGACCGGCGTCTCGACGGAGATGCCGAAGAACTGGAACCGCCGCTTCAAGCACAACCGCGACAAGATGAAGACCGGCGACATCCTCGAGCTCGCCGAGGTCGTGCGCAACCTGGCGCTGCGCGACCGCGAGAAGGGTCTCTCCACCGGTGAGAAGCAGATGTTCGTGAAGGCGAAGAAGATCCTCGCCTCCGAGCTGATGTACGCGAAGGACATGGACGAGGAGACCTGCGCGGACTGGCTCGAGGAGGTTCTTGCCTCCGACAGCCCGCCGAAGAAGAAGCCGGCGGCGAAGAAGAAGGCCGCCGCGACCGCAGCGGTCTAGCAGGGTCGGCTTCCCGACATGTCCGTCTGGGCCATCCTCGTCGCCGCGGGGCGGGGCGAGCGGCTCGGGCTGGACCGACCCAAGGCGTTCGCCAATCTCGGGGACGAGCCGCTCCTCGCGGAGCCGCTACGCCGCCTCGAGGCGTGCCCCTGGGTGGACGGCATCGTGCTCGTCGCGCCCCCCGGCTGGGAGGAACCTGCGATCCTCCTGGCGGAAGAGGAGGGCTGCGGCAAGGTGCACGCGTGCGTGACGGGCGGCGAGACGAGGAGCGAATCCGTGCGGGCGGGGCTCGCCCAGGTACCCGAAGACGCGGTTGTCGTCCTCGTCCACGACGCCGCCCGCCCGCTCGTTTCCGACGAGGTGGTCGAGCGCGTGCTGGCGCCGCTCTCGGAGGGCTGGGACGGCGTCGTGCCCGGGATTCCTGTCGGCGACACGCTGAAGCGGGTGGGCGCCGATGGCGGCGTGGAGGAGACGGTGGCGCGCGACGGGCTCTGGGCCGTGCAGACGCCTCAGGCGTTCGCGGCGGACGCTCTGCGCCGCGCTCAGGCGAGCGGCACCGAGGCGACCGACTGCGCGGGCCTCGTCGAGGCCGCCGGCGGTCGCGTCAAGGTCGTGGAGGGCGACCCGCGCCTGCTCAAGGTCACCTCGGAGGCCGATCTCGAGACGGTGGCGGGATGGCGCTGAGCGTCGTCGTCTTCGACGTCGGCGAGACGCTCGTCGACGAGGCGACCACCTACGAACGCTGGGAGGTGGAGGGCGCGACGGAGTTCGTGTTCGCGGAGAGAGACCTTCACGCCGACGCGTTGCCCTGCTTCGCGGCGCTGCGCTCGCGCGGCCTCCGGCTCGGCGCGGCCGGAAACATGTACGCCCACCACGAGGACTTCCTCCGCCCCCACGTCGACTTCGTCGGCTCGTCCGAGCGCTGGGGCGTGGAGAAGCCCGACCCCGGCTTCTTCGCGCACCTCGTCGAGGAGGCCGGCGCTCCGGCCGAGGAGATCCTCTACGTCGGCGACCGCGTCGACAACGACGTGGTCCCCGCACTCGGCGCGGGGCTGCACGCGATCCGCGTCCGCCGGGGCGCGCACGCGGACGTCGAGTCCCCGGCCGGCATCGTCACCATCGATTCGCTCGACGAGCTGGCGGAGGCGATTGCGCGTGCCTGAGTACCGCGTCGGCACGGGCTTCGATGCGCACGCGCTCGAGGAAGGCGTGCGGCTCGTGCTGGGCGGGGTGCAGATCGACCACCCGCGCGGGCTCGCGGGTCACTCGGACGGCGACGTCCTCGCCCACGCACTCACAGATGCGGTTCTCGGGGCAGCGGGGCTCGAGGACATCGGAGCGCTCTTCCCGTCCAGCGACCCCAAGCTCCAGGGCGCCGACTCGCTGGAGCTGCTCTCCCAGGCCTGGGAGCGCGTGCAGGCGCACGGTTGGAGCCTCGCGAACGCGGACGTCGTCCTCGTCGGAGAGGAGCCGCGCCTCGCGCCACACAGGGACGAGATGCGGCGCCGCCTGGCGGCAGCGCTCGACGTCGAGCCGGAGCTCGTCGCCGTCCGCGCAACCACGACCGACCGTCTCGGCTTCACCGGACGCGGCGAAGGCCTCGCCGCGCAGGTAGTGGCCCTTCTCGTCCGATGAAGCTCGCTCTCGTCACCCACGCCGAGCACCCGAAGCTGCGG
>JAICZB010000010.1 GCA_025933895.1 Thermoleophilia bacterium | reverse complement strand
CTCTACTGGCGCGAAGCGCGCACCGAGCCGCCGCCGCGGTGGCGCGTCGTCGCGTTCGCCTCCGGCCTCTTCCTGATCGCTGCCTCGCTCAACTCGCCGCTCGAGACGATCGCGTCGCGCTACCTCCTGCTCATGCACCTGCTCCAGAACGCCTTGATCGCGGATGTTGCGCCGCTCCTCGTCCTGCTCGGCCTGACGCCGGGAATGCGGGGGGAGCTCGGCCGTCGCGGCCTCGGACGCCTCCGCGCGCGCTGGATCCTCCCCATCTGGCTCGGCGCCTGGTACCTGACGCACCTCGCCCCGTTCTACAACTGGGCGCTGCGCACGGGCTGGGGCCTGAACCTCGAGCACGGGATCCTGATCGCCGTCGGCCTTCTCTTCTGGTGGCCGATCGTGGACGGCCGGCTGAGCGTGCCGGCGGGGCTCGGCTATCTCGCCGTCGCGTTTCTCGGGTCGTCGTTCCTCGGCCTCGCGTACATCTTCTCGAGCCGGCCGTTCTACTCGTTCTACGAGCACGCGCCGCGGCTGTGGGGGCTGTCGCCCGTCCGCGACCAGAACCTCGGCGGGATCCTGATGAACGGCGAGCAGACGCTCGTCTTCCTGCTCGCCATCGGCTGGTTCGTCATGCGGCTGCTCGACGAGGAGCACGCGCAGGGCGAGGTCGCCGCGACCCATCGGGCGCCGCTTTCGGATTCATAGCCGCGACCGGTGGTAGCGTCGCGCCGTGCTGTTCAAGCAGTTCCTGGACGACGACCTGGGCTGCGCCTCGTACCTCGTCGGCGACGACCACGCCGGTCTCGCGATCGTCGTCGACCCGCCGTATCACGTCGAGCCCGTGCTGGCGGAGGCGGAGCGATACGACGTCCGGATCACGGGCGTCCTCGAGACGCACACGCACGCGGATCACGTCTCGGGGCACGGGCGCCTCGCGCTCGAGCACGGCGTCCCGATCCGCGTTCACGGAGCCGCCGAGGCGGCGTTTCCGCACGAGCCGCTCGACGACGGGACGGAGATCGAAGTCGGCGAGGTCGTGGTGGGGACGATCCACACGCCGGGCCACCGGCCGGAGCACTGCTGCTTTGCGGTGACCGACCGCTCGCGCGGCGACGAGCCCTGGCTCGTCCTCACGGGCGACTCGCTCTTCGTCGGCGATGCGGGAAGGCCGGATCTCGCGGTCGAGGCGCAGGCGGGCGCCGAGGGTCTCTTCCACAGCCTGCGCCGGCTCGTCGAGCTCGGGGACGGCGTCGAGGTCTTTCCAGGGCATGTCGCGGGCTCCCTCTGCGGTGCGTCGATCAGCTCCAAGGCGTCGACGACGATCGGCTTCGAGCGCCGCTTCAACCCGGCGCTCCAGGGCGAGCTCGCCGACTTCCTCGGGGCCGCCCTCGCCCCGCAGCCGCCCCGGCCGCCGAACATGGAGCGCATCGTGGAACTCAACCGCGGCGAGCTCGTCGGCGCGCAGCCGCAGCTCGAGCGCCTCGAGTCCCTGCAGCACGAAGCGATCGTCCTCGACGTACGTCCGACCGACGCGTTCGCGGCAGGTCACCATCCAGGCGCCGTCGGCATCCCGATCTCCGGCTCGAGCTTCGCGACGAAGGCGGCTTTCGTCCTGCCGGATCGTGCCCTGGTTCTGCACGCGACGGACGAGCCGGAGGCCGTGCGCGCCGCGCGTGCGCTGCACGCGGTCGCGCTCTTCGATCTGGCCGGCTGGCGGGAAGGCGGCGGCTCCGAGAAGCTCGAGCCCGTTTCGCTCGACGAGCTCGAGCGGCTGCTTGCCGACGACGCGGTCGAGCTCCTCGACGTGCGCGAGACCGACGAGCGAGACGAGGGACACATCCCGGGCTCGCGACATCTCCCGTACCGAACCGCACGCGCCGCTGCGGAGGCGGGACTCCTCAATGGGCGGCCGGTCGTGACGATCTGCGAGTCTGGCCCGCGCGCGGCGGTCGCCGCGAGCGTCCTGCAGGCGGCAGGCGTGAACGCGCGCCCGGTGCTCGACGGCGGTCTCGAGGACTGGCGCGCCCGCGGCGGAGAGCTCACCGCGTTCCGCCGCTGCGGCGGCTAGCCGCGCCGCGGACTACGAGAGCAGGCGCGCGATCGCAGTCACGGCCGCCGCACCGACCACCACGACGATCATCGGCGCCCGCCTCGCGAGCAGGACGGCCGCGAATGCCACGCCGAGGACGCGCGCGTCGAGTGTCAGAGAGCGTCCCTTGCCGAACGTTTCGACGACGACCAGCGCCGCGAGTAGCGCGGAGGCGAGCAACTCGACGACGTTCAGCGCTCTCGCGGACAGAGGCCGGCCTCCCAGCGCCAGCGGTCCGGCCAGCTTCAGCACCGCCGTCCCGAAGGCGAGCGAGCCGATCGTCACCCACACTCCGGTCACGACCGCATCCTCGACGCAGCGACGGCGCCCAGCGCCGCGGCCAGGATCGGCAGCCCCGCAGGGAGGATCGGGGTCAGTGCCAGCGCGATCCCGGCTCCGCCGCCGGCCGCGACCATCCGCCGTCTGCCACGCGCCTCCTCGAACAGGAGCGCCAGGAAGAACGCCGGGAACAGCGCGTCGAGGCCGAGCGCGTCCGGGTGACCGAGCGCCGGGCCGACGAACACCCCGACCACCGTCCCGAGCACCCAGCCGGCGTACTGCGGAATGCTGACGCCGACCAGGTACCAGGGGTCGAACGTGCCGCTGCCGGTGCTCGCCGCCGCCCAGGACGCGTCGACCATCGGCATGGCGAACGCGGCCCGCGACAGCGCGCGTCCGCGCAGCGAGGGAGCGAGCGCGAGCCCCATCGCCAGATAGCGCGCGTTCAGCAACAGGCCGGCGGCAATCGCAGCTGCCGCGCTTCCACCCGCGAGCAGGACTGCGAGCGCGCCGAATTGCGCCGAGCCCGAGAAGACCACGACCGACATCACGATCGGCGCGACCGGGCCCATCAGCGGCCGCGCCAGCACCCCGAACGAGATCGAGATCACGAAAACGGCGATCCCGAACGGAATGCCGCGCCGGATTCCCGCCTCGCGCCGCTCGCGCGCGGCCGCCTGGTCGCTCAATCCAGCCGCTCGGCGGGATAGCCCCACCCGTCGAGCTCGGCGATGAGCTGCTCGCAGTGCTCCGGGTCGCGCGTCAGCAGAGTCAGCTCGACGCCGGTGTGACCGACCGGAACGCCGGCCGCCTCCCGCTGGTGCTCGACCTCGACGACGTTCACGCGCTCCTCGGCGAGCAGGCCGAGCAGCTTCGCGAGCTCTCCCGGACGGTCGGGAACGCGCGTCCGGAGGACGAGGTAGCGGCCGTGCAGCGCGAGCCCGCGCCGCATCACCTGCACCATGAGCGAGGCGTCGATGTTGCCGCCGGACAGGAGCGCGAGCGCCGGTCCAGAGCCGCCCGCGAGGCCGCCGAGGATCGCGGCGACGCTGACCGCGCCCGCCCCCTCGACGACGAGCTTCGTCCTCTCCGCGAGCAGGACGATCGCCTCCGCGATCTGCTCGTCCTCCACGAAGACGATGTCGTCGAGCGTCTCGCTCAGGATCCCCATCGTCGGCTCGCCGGGCTCCTTGACGGCGATCCCGTCGGCGATCGTGTAGCCGGAGCCGCCCGGCCGCGTTCCCGCCGCCTGCACGCCCACGAGCCGCAGCCCCGGCCGCACGGCGCGCAGCGCCAGGGAGATCCCCGACGCGAGCCCTCCGCCGCCGATGGGGAGCACGACCGTCTCGAGCTCGGCGACCTGCTCCGCGAGCTCGAGCCCGATCGTGCCCTGGCCCGACATCACGAGCGTGTCCTCGTACGGGTGCACGAAGGTGGCGCCCGTCCGCTCGATGTGGGCCCGCGCCGTCGCGAGCGTCTCCTCGAATGCGGCGCCGGTGAGCTCGACCTCGGCCCCGTAGTTGCGCGTCGCGTCGACCTTCGCCATCGGCGAGTCCTGCGGCATGAAGATGCGCGCGGGCGCGCCGAGCTCGCGGGCCGCCCACGCGACGGCCTGGCCGTGGTTGCCGGCGCTCGCCGCGACCACGCCGGCCGCTCGCTGCTCCGGCTCCAGGCCCGAGACCTTCGTGTACGCGCCGCGGATCTTGAACGACCCCGTGCGCTGCAGGTTCTCGGCCTTGAGGCGCACCGGCCGTCCGGCGAGCCGCGACAGGGTCTCGGACGGGAAGACCGGCGTGACGCGCGCGACTCCGGCGAGCCGCTCGCGCGCGCGCTCGATCTCAGGAAGGTCGGGTGCGGTTACCTGCGTCGCCATCGTGGATGCGGAAAACCTTCTCGAGTATCTCCCGTACCGCTGTCAGCGGGTCGAGCTCTCGAGCCTGCACCTCGGAGAGGAGCCGCCGCAGCTCGGCGTCGTCGGCGACCGCCCGCTCGAGATGACGGCTCGCCCGGCCGGCGGCGACGGCGAAGACCTCGCGCGCCAGGTTCTGCCGGCGCCGCTCGTCCAACCTCCCGCTCTGCTCGAGGAACGCGCGGTGCTCCTCGACCTTCTCCCACAGCTCTGCCACGTGCTCGCCGCGCACGGCCTCGGTGAGGACGATCGGCGGGTTCCACTCGCGACTGCGATCGAGCGCGAGGATCGAGCGCACCTCGTTCAGCATCGTCTTCGCCGCCGGGTGATCCATCTTGTTGATCGCGATCACGTCCGGGATCTCCATGATCCCGGCCTTCAGCGCCTGCACGGCGTCGCCTGAGCCCGGCATGAGGACGAGGAGCACGGTGTCGGCGATCCCGATCACCTCGACCTCGCTCTGCCCGGCACCGACCGTCTCGAGGAAGAGGACGTTCTTGCCGGCCGCGTCGAGGACGAGCAGCGCCTGCAGCGCCGCCTCGGCGAGGCCGCCGAGGTGGCCGCGTGTCCCCATCGAGCGGATGAAGACGTCCGGATCGAGGAAATGGTCGCTGAGCCGGATCCGGTCGCCGAGGAGCGCCCCGTGCGAGAACGGGCTCGAGGGATCGACCGAGACGACGCCGACCGTGACGTCGCGCTCGCGGACGTGCCGGATCAGCGCGGAGACGAGGCTCGACTTCCCGACGCCGGGCGGCCCTGTGACGCCGACCGAGTAGGCCGAGCCGGTCTGCGGATAGAGGTCGGCGACGACGCCGTACGCGAGCGGATCACCGTCCTCCACGAGCGAGATCGCACGCGCGAGGGCGCGCCGGTCACCGTCGCGGATGCCGGCCGCCAGGTCTTCCCGAGTCCAGTCGCGCCGCCCCGCCACGGAGCGGAATCTATTCAGTTCGTGGCGGCGACCGGCGTACGTTCCGCCGGGACGACCTCGGCTGCGGCCGCGGTCTCGCTCCCGAGCTTGCGCGCGAGCAGCGAGCCGGCGACTGCGGCGACGAGCACCGCGCCTCCCGCGCCGCCCCAGATCCAGCGCGCGCCGGCGCGATGGATAACGAGCCCGCCTACCCCGTTGCCGACGCCGACGAGGACATAGGTCACGCTCATGACGAACGTGAGCGCGCGCCCGCGCATCAGGTCGAATGTCCCTCGTTGGACGAGCAAGGCGTTGCATGCGATGGCCGCGCCGTTGCCGATGCCCGTGATCACGCAACAGACGGCCGCCACCCAGACGTTCGGGCTCGCAGCGACTGCGACATAGCCGACCGCCAGCACCGCGAGACCGACCCCGTAGACGCGCGCGACGCTGTACCGGGCGAGCGCCGGCGCGCTGGCGAAGCTCCCGACGACGAGACCGGAGCCGATTGCGCCGTAGAGGAGCCCGTAGCCGAAGTCGCCGGCCGAGAACGTGTCCTTCGCGAGGTAGGGCTCGGCAAGGTTCGCGCCGCCGGCCGCGAGCGAGGCGATCCCCCAGCCGACCAGCACCGCGCGCATCGAAGGCGAGCGGAGCGCAGCTCCGAAGCCGTCGGCGAGATCCCGCCAGTGCCCGCGCGAGAGCGCACGCTCGCTCTGCAGCAGGAGCGGCGGAATGCGCACCAGGAGTGCGATGGAGACGACGAACGAGGCAGCATTGATGGCGTACGCGGCCGACGGCCCGGCAACGCCGGTCAGCGCGCCGCCGATGAGCGGCCCGATCGCCCAGCTGGCGTTCTCGACGGTCTGCAACAGCGCGTTCGCGGCCGGCAAGTCGTCGTCCGGAACGAGGTTCGGGACGCCGGCATAGACGGCCGGGCGGAAGAACCCGGTGGCGAGTCCGGCCACGAGCGCCAAGCCGACGACCGTCGCGGCGTTGGGAGCGAACGGAAGCGCCACGAACACCCCGACGCGCAGTACGTCGGCCGCGATCATCAGCGACCGTCGCTCGAGCCGGTCGAGGAGCGGGCCGAGGAGCAGCCCGACGAAGATCGTGGGTAGGAACTCCACCACGAGGACCGCAGCGACCCAGAGTCCCGAGTGCGGCGACGAGGCTGTCCGGTCCTTGACGTCGAGCGCAAGCGCGACCGCGGCCAGCAGCGTTCCGACGCTCGAACCGAGCGTCGCGAAGAAGAGGTTCCGGAACCCCGGCAGCCTGAGCGGCGTGAGTTGTGCGGACCAGCGAGGCGTCACCAGCTTGCGCCCGAAAGTACCACCTGCGCCTGTCGGTTACGAGACGCCCGAAAGGACGTGTCCCAAAGCGACACCGAAGGCTTCGTTCTCCTCCGGCGTGCCGACCGTGACGCGAATCGCCTCCGGCGCGCCGAAGCCGTCGAGCGGGCGGACGATGACGCCCTCGCGCTGCAGCCGCTCGAACAGCTCCCGCCCTCCGCCCACGTCGGCGAAGAGGAAGTTTCCCAGAGAAGGCCCGGCCGGCTCCAGCCCGTGGCCGCGCAGGATCTCGGCCAGCCGGCCCCGGCCGGTCGCGTTCAGCTCCCTGCGCCGTGCGATCTCCTGCGGGTCGTCGAGGCTCGCGAGGGCGGCCGCCTGGGCCGTCGCGGCGACGTCGAACGCACGTCGCACCTTGCTCGTCGCCGTGGCGACGTCCGCGGGCGCGACGCCCCAGCCCACCCGCAGCCCGGCGAGCCCGTAGATCTTGGAGAACGTCCGGAGCACCGCGATGCGACGACCCTCGCGGAAGAGATCGAGCCCGTCGACGTAGTCCGGATCGTCGATGTACTCGAAGTACGCCTGGTCGAGGACGCAGAGGACGTGCTCCGGCAGCCGGTCGAGGAACGCGAGCAGCTCCGCCCGGCCGTTCGCAGTGCCGGTCGGGTTGTTCGGGTGGCAGACGTAGACGAGCTTCGTCCGCGGCCCGATCGCCGCGAGGAGCCCGTCGAGGTCGTGGGTGTGCTCGCGAAGCGGAACGCGTCGGGCCTCGGCGCCGAGCTTCGCCGCCGTGAGGACGTAGCTCGGGAAGGACGGCCAGCCGCAGACGACCTCGTCGCCGGGGTCGAGAGTCGCCTGCGCGAGCAGATCGATGATCCCGTCCGCGCCGGCGCCGACGATCAGCTCCTCGAAGGCGATGCCGTGCCGCTCCGCGAGCTCCGTCCTGAGCGCCCACGCGCCGCCGTCGGGATAACGGTTGAGCTCGAGCACGGCGCGCTGCATCGCCTCGAGCGCCGCCGGAAACGGAGGGAACGGCCCCTCGTTCGAGGCGAGCTTGACGACGTGATCGAGCCCGAGCTCCCGCTGCACCGCCTCGACCGGCTTGCCAGGCTCGTACGGCACCAGGCCGTCGATCGAGGCGCGGAAGAGATCGGTCACCTACCCGCTCTTCTTGTCGTTCTTGTCGCTCTTGTCGGTCTTCTTGCTGCCCCAGCGGGTCAGCTTGCCGCCGACCTGCTTGGCCTTGCGGCGGGCGACGACCTTCCCCACCTTGAGCGTGAGGAAGCCGACGATGGCGTTGCGTCTATTCACGATGGTCATGCGTTCCTCCTGTCCCGTGCCGAGCGGCCTTATGCAGGCGCCGCGGCGCGAGGCTTGCGATTCGGGATGTGGATGGCGCGGCCGAGTGCGACGAGACCCGCTTCCTTGATCGCCTCCGAGAGCGTCGGATGGGGCGCGATCCCGTCGGCGACCGTCTCGACCGTGGACTCGGCGTCGATGGCGACCACGCCGGCCTCGACCATGTCGGTCACGTGCGGGCCCACCATCACGAGGCCGAGCAGCTCGCCGTAGCGCGTCTCGTGAATCGACTTCACCCAGCCGATCGTCTCGTCCTGCATGACGGCGCGCGCGTTCGCGATCCACGGGAACCGGCCGACGGCCACGTCGTCCCCGTACTGCTCGCGCGCCTCGGCCTCGGTCAGCCCGACGGCGGCGATCTCCGGATCGGTGTAGATCGGGCGCGGGATGGCGCGGTTGTCGAAGACCGCGTCGTGCCCGGTCGCGTTCTCGGCCGCGATCTCACCCTCGCGGAAGGCAGTGTGCGCGAGCTGCCAGTAGCCGGCGCAGTCGCCGACCGCGTAGATGTGCGGGACGCTCGTCCGCCGGTGTTCGTCGGTGGAGATGCCGGCGCGCCGGTCGTACTCGACGCCTGCCGCCTCGAGGCCGATCCCTTCGACGAGCGGGCCGCGTCCAACGCTCACGAGCATCAGGTCGGCCTGCACCGTCTCGCCGTCGCCGTAGTGGACGGTGAGCTGCGAGCCGTCATCCTCGACCTTCGTGCACTGCTTGCCGAGCTGGAGCGAGATCCCGCGGCGCTCGAACTGCTTGGCGAGCTCCTTGGCCGCGTCGGCGTCCTCCTGTGGGATGAGGGAGTCGAGCATCTCGACGATCGTCACCCGCGAGCCGAAGCGCTGGAAGATCGAGGCGAACTCGCAGCCGATGATGCCGCCGCCGAGGATGACGAGCCGGCCCGGCACCTGCTCCTGCGCGAGCAGTCCGGTGGAGTCGACGCAGCGTGGGGAGTCGAGCCCCTCTATCGGCGGGCTCAGCGGATACGAGCCCGTCGCCACGATCGCCGACCGGAACGAGACGTCCTCCCCGCCCTCGACCGCGATCGTGGTCGCATCGGTGAACGTGCCGGTGCCCTTCACCCACTCGACGCCGTTCGCCTTGAAGAGGCTCTCCACGCCCGACGTCATCTGCTTCGAAACGCCCGCCTTCCAGACGTTCGCGGTGGCGAGGTCGAGCTTCGCCTCCCCCACGTTCACGCCGAACTTCGCGAAGCTCTCCTCCGCCTCCTTGAGTGCGAACGCCGTCTGCACCCACGCCTTGGTCGGGATGCAGCCGACGCGCAGGCATGTGCCGCCGAGCTCGGGCTCCCTCTCGATGCAGGCGACCTTCGCGCCGAGCTGCGCGGCGCGGATGGCGGCGGTGTAGCCGCCCGGGCCGCCTCCGAGGACGGCGACGTCAACGTCCATGCTCATCTCCCTTTCTCGTCTCCCTCTTCGTTCGGTCTGACACTAATCAGAGGTCGGCGACCATCGTCACGGTTCCGTCCTCGCGCCGCAGCTCGTGGAAGCCGTGCTGCTCGTAGAAGCTCGTCTGGCCCGGCTGTGCGCTGAGGCTGATCCGCGGGAAGCCGTCGGCGCGGGCGCGCTCGACCAGGGCCTCGAGGAGCTCGCCGCCGGTGCCGCGGCCTCGCTGGCTCGGCACGACGGCGATCGTCACCTCCGGCGTCTCCTCGTCGACGAAGCCGAAGCCGGGCGCCGACGCCGGGAAGAGCCGGTACCACGCCGCTCCGTAGGCGTTCGGCCCTGCCGATGCGATCACGCCGGCGTCGCCGGGCCTCCCCCAGTTCTGGACGTACCGGAAGACGGGCAGGTCCGGATCCTCCGCGATCCGCCAGTGATAGGCGTGGCGGAGCATGTCGCGGAGGAAGCGCGTGTCCTGCTGGTCCGCGGGGCGAAGCACTTCCTAGAGCTCCTGCGCGAGCTGAACTCGGTTGCCGTCGGGGTCGTAGACGTCCAGGAGGCGCATCTCCCCCGTCAGCTCGAGAACGATGCCGACCTCGACGCCCGCCTCGCGCAGCCGGTCGGCCTCGTGCTTGAGGTCGGAGACGTCGACGTGCGCCACCCCGGTGTCGGTCGGCTCTCCCTCCGCCAGGCCGATCTCCATCTCGCCGCGCCGCAGCGTCGACCAGCGCTCCTCGAAGTCCACCGAGAGCTCCTCGAACTCGAGCAGCTCCCGGTAGAAACGTCGGCCCTCGTCGAGGTCGCGGACGTGGTACCAGACCGTCGGAACCATTGGACAGTTCTACAGCGCGAGCCCCGGGTCCTCGAGGCTCTCTTCGAGCGTCTGGAGGAAGGCTGCGGCGGGCGCGCCGTCGACGGCCCGGTGGTCGAAGGTGCCGGTGAGCGTGACCATCGGCCGTACTGCGGTCCCGCCGCCGGCCGGCACGACGCGTTCTTCCGTCGCGCCGACGGCGACGATGGCCGCCTGCGGCGGGTTCAGCACGGCCGTGAAGCGCTCGACCGCGTACATGCCGAGGTTCGAGATCGTGAACGTTCCGCCCTCGAGATCCTCGGCGCGGAGCTTGTTCTCACGTGCGCGGCCCACGAGGCCGGCGCGCAGGCCTGCGATCTCGGTCAGCGAGAGCCGCTCCGCGTTGCGGATCACGGGCACGACGAGGCCCTGCGGCGCGGCGACGGCGAGGCCGACGTTGGCGCTCGGGTGGAGGAGGATCGCGTCCTCCGTGAACTCGGCGTTGACCTCACGGTGGCGCATGAGCGCCTGCGCACAGACCTTGGTGAGGACGTCGGTGACCGTGACGCGGACGTCCGGGTCACGTTCGCGGAGCCTGGCGACGAGGGCGTTCACGCGCGTCATATCGGCCGAGGTCTGGAGCTGGAAGACCGGGATCTGCCACGCCTCGGCGAGCCGGCGGGCGATCGTC
Source organism: Thermoleophilia bacterium (assembly GCA_025933895.1). Taxonomy (GTDB): domain Bacteria; phylum Actinomycetota; class Thermoleophilia; order Gaiellales; family Gaiellaceae; genus Palsa-739. Next base: position 10,949 of record JAICZB010000010.1, on the reverse strand, counting down.
TTGCGGATGTTCGTGAGCGGGACGCGCTCGAGCTCGGCTGCGGGCACCGCGGAGGGCTGCGCAACCGGTCGCGCAGCCGGACCCCCGGCCTCCGCACGCTCGACGTCCTCGGCGACGATGCGGCCGTCGGGGCCGGTACCGCGGACTCCCGAGAGCTCGATGCCGCGCTCCCGGGCCATGCGGCGCGCGAGCGGCGAGGCCTTGATACGGCCGTTGCCGGACGCCACCGCCGCCGGCGCTTCCTGCCGTGCCGGCTCCGGCCGCCGCTCCGTCTTCGGCTCTTCCTGCGTCGCCGCTGCGGCGACCTCGGGAACGTCCTCGCCCTCGGCGCCGATGAAGGCGACGGTCTGCCCTACTGGCACCTCGCCCTCGGCGACCGCGATCTTGAGCAGGACGCCCGCCGCCTCGGCCTCGACCTCCTGCGTCACCTTGTCGGTGTCGAGCTCGAAGAGCGGCTCGCCCTTCTCCACCGGCTCGCCCTCCGACTTGAGCCAGCGGACGATCGTGCCGGACTCCATCCCCTGGCCGAGCCGCGGGAGGATGACCTCGGTCGGCACGGCTACGCCTTCCCCACGGTTCGCTTGACCGCGGCGAGCACGTCCTCGGCGTGCGGGACGACGAACGCCTCCATCACCGGCGCGAACGGCAGCGGCGAGAACTTGGCACCGACGCGCTCAATCGGCGCGTCGAGCCAGTCGAACGCCTGGTACTGGAGGACGGAGGCAACCTCGGCGCCGAAGCCCATCCGCGTCACGGCCTCGTGCGCGACGACGGCACGATTCGTCTTCTTCACGGACGAGACGAGCGTCTCCTCGTCGAGCGGTTGCAGCGTGCGCGGGTCGACGACCTCCACCGAGATGCCGTCGCGCTCCGCCTCCTCCGCCGCCTGCAGGCTCTCGTGGACGAGCCGGCCGGTCGCGATCACGGTGACGTCCTCGCCCTCGCGGTGGACGCGCGCCTTGCCGATCGGGATCGCCTCGATCTCCTGCGGCACGTCGCCCTTGATCGGATACAGCGTCCGGTGCTCGAAGAAGACGACGGGGTTGTCGTCGTAGATCGCCGACCAGAGCAGTCCGCGCACGTCTTCAGGGGTCGAGGCGAAGACCACCTTGAGCCCCGGGATGTGCACGAACCATGCTTCGAGCTGCTGCGCGTGCTGCGCGCCCGGCGACCAGCCCGCGCCTCCCTGCGTCCGGAATACGACCGGGACGGTGACCTGCCCACCGGACATGTAGCGGTGCTTCGCCGCCTGGTTGACGATCTGCTCGGCGGCGAGCGTCAGGAAGTCCTCGTACATGATCTCCGCGACCGGGCGCATCCCCTGTACCGCGGCGCCGATCGCCGCGCCGGCGAGTGCCATCTCCGAGATCGGCGTGTTGCGGACGCGCTCGGGGCCGAACTCGTCGAGCATCCCGGCGGTGACTCCCATCGAGCCGCCCATCTCCGCAATGTCCTCGCCCATGATGAAGACGTCGTCGTCCTGGCGCATCGCCCGAGCGAGCGCGTCCCGGACGGCTTCGCGATAGGTCAGCTCAGGCATAGATGTTCTTGAGCGCGTCTTCCGGCGCGGGATCGGTACCCGCCTTCGCGAACTCGACGGACGCCTCGACGATCTCCGACACCTCGGCGTCGAGCGCTGCGTAGTCCTCGTCCGACACCTCGAGCTTCCCGCGCAGGAGCTCGATCGGGTCGCGCTCCTGGCGCAGCTTCCGCACCTCGTCCCGGTCGCGATAGACCTGCGGGTCGCCGATGTAGTGGCCCGTGAAGCGGATCGTCTCGAGATGGACGAAGACGGGCCCGTCGCCGCGGCGGGCTTGGTCGAGCGCCTTGCGCGCGGTCTTGTAGACCGTCTCGACGTCCTGACCGTCCGCCTTCAGCGTCTTCATCCCGAACGCCTTTGCGCGCTCGGAGAGGTCGCGGATCGGCGAGTGCTGCGACTCGGGCGTCGACTCCGCCCACTTGTTGTCCTCGAGCACGAAGACGGCCGGAACCCGCCAGAGCTGCGCGAGGTTGAGCGCCTCGTGGAAGGTGCCGATGTTGGTCGCTCCGTCGCCGAAGAACGCGAGCGCGACCCGGGGCTCGCCGCGCAGCTTGAAGGCGAGCGCGGCCCCGGTGATCTGGGGCAGACCGCCCCCGACGACGGCGTTCGCGCCGAGGTTGCCGCGCTCGACGTCGTAGAGGTGCATCGAGCCGCCGTAGCCGTGCGAGCAGCCTTCCTGCTTGCCGTACAGCTCGGCCATCAGCTCGTTCGGATGCGTCCCCTTCGCGAGCGTGTGCCCGTGCGCGCGGTGCGTGGAGGCGATGACGTCGCCGTCCTCGAGCGCGCGGCAGACGCCGACTGCGCATGCCTCCTGGCCGATCGCGACATGGAGGAATCCGGGCAGCTCACCGGCCCGGAAGCGCTCCTCGACCTTCTCCTCGAAGCGGCGGATGAGGAGCATCTCGCGCAGCACGTCGTGGAGGTCGCTCTTCGGCAGGCTCGCTCTCTGCTCAACCTTGGCCACGGCCGGAGTGTACGGTTCGCCCCGTGCCGCTCGTCGAACGCTGGAACCAGGTCCAGACAGAGCTGGATCCGAGGTGGACGGAGGTCACGCTGAGCCTCTCAATCAACGACGACGAAGCGCGATCCCGCGCTGCTGCGCTGCTCGGCCCGGCAGGCCCGGGCGTCGGTGCCAAGCGGATCCGCTTCACCGTCTCCACGCGAGGGACCGGCATCGGACCCGAGGCTGTCCGGCGCCTGCTGCGGCGGATCGACGCCGAGGGCATCCGCGGGGGTCTCGAGCTCGTCGCCACCCAGGGCGCGCGACCGGTCCCACCGCCGACCGCCCGCTCGCTCGCGGCGGCCTGGAACACGGCGCTAGAGGTGCTGCCATCCGACTGGAGTGACCTCGTCGCCGAGCTCGAGCTCGACTCGAGCGCGGACGTCGACCGCGCCGCCGTCCTCTGCGCTCCGATCAACCCGATCCAGTCCACAGGACGGCCCGGCTTCCGCTTCCGCTGCGCCAGCCGGCGCGGCTACGGCGCGTCCGCCGGGATGGTCGGCCGCTGCCTCGCCCGTCTCGACGAGGCCGGCATCACCGGCCGTATCCGGATCACGCGGGCGCTGAGCGATGTGCATCCGGTCGGGACGCAGGGCGCGACCTTCGTCGCCGGGCGCCGTCCGGCCTGATGGCCGACCCCGTCGCCTGGACGGTCGTCGAGCGCGGTTGGGCCGTCCTCGCGAGCGACGGAAGCGAGGTGGGCAAGGTCGACCAGGTCCTCGGAGATCCCGAGGCCGACATCTTCGACGGGCTCGCCGTAGGCGCCGCAACCGTCCTCGACCGGCCGCTCTACGTCCCGTCCGAGCAGGTCGGGGCGATCGAGGAGGGAACCGTTCATCTCACGATCGACGCAGACGCCTACAGGAGATCGGCGCCGTACGAGGCGCCGCCGCCCGGCGAGCGATTCCTCGCGCCGTGAGTTACGTTCGGGATTCCGTGGTAAAGAGAGGGCCGTGAACGGAATCGGACTTTCCGGGGCGACCAAGCGGGTGGCCGACCACGCGCGCTCGATCGTGCGGCTCGAGCTGCAGCTCGCGACGGCCGAGCTGAAGCGCAAGGCCGCAGCCCTCGGGATCGGCATCGCCCTCGTCGCCGCGGCGGCGATGCTCGCCCTCACGGCCCTCGCCTTCGGCCTCGCGGCCGCGACGGCGGGCATCGCGACGGCGCTGCCCGTCTGGGCCTCGCTGCTGATCATGTTCGGCGGCCTCCTCCTGCTCGCCATGATCCTCGGCGGCGTAGGCGCGGCGCTCCTGAAGAAGGGCTCGAAGCCCGTGCCGGAGCAGGCGATCGAGGAGGCACGGCTGACGACGGAGGCGCTGCGCAATGGCGACGGAGTCTGACCTCAAGCGCGAGATCGCGGACGAGCGGCGTGAGCTGACGAACGCCGTCACCTCGCTGCGCGAGGAGCTCGGTCAGACGGCGGAGCGCGGCAAGCGGCTCGGCACCGCAGTCGGCGCGGCCACAGGAGCGGCGCTGGCGGCGAAGACGGTCGTCAAGCTCCTGCGCCGGCGCGACAAGAAGTAGGCGCGCCGCTACGCGCGCAGCACAGCGCCGAACCGCGAGGCGAGCGCGTCCACGATCGACGCACGCACCGGCGCGACGTCCTCGTCCCTGAGCGTCCCCTCGAGGGAGCCGAACGCGAGCCGGAACGCGAGCGACCGCTTCCCCTCGCCGGTCTGCTCCCCCCGGTACTCGTCGAAGACCTCGAGCTCGCGGAGCAGCTCGCCGGCCGCTTCGCGGATCGAAGCGAGGATGTCCGCCGCCGGGACCTCCTCGTCGACGACGAAGGCGAGATCCTGCCGCACCTCGGGGTAGGGGCTCACCTCCTCGAAGCCGACGACCTCGGGCGCCGCCTCGGCGAGCGCGTCGAGGTCGAGCTCGAACGCCCCCCACGCGCCGTCGAGAAGCGCGGGATGCAGCTCACCGAGCCACCCCTCGGCGGTGCGCGCTGCCTTGCCCGGATGGAGGAACGGCTCGCTCGTCCGCTCGTAGCTCGACTCGAGGCCGAGCGCGGAGTAGATCTGCTCGACCGCCCACTTCGCCTCTGCGAATCCCCCGTCGGCAATGCCGGCGACGTGCCAGCGCTCCTGCGGCAACTGGTGGCCGACGTCGCGGTACACGCGCGCGACCTCGAACAGTGCGACGTCTTCCGCTCCCGAGTCGGCGTTGCGGCGAGCCGGCTCGAGCAGCGAGGCGTACAGGACGGCGCGGAGCGCGGCAGCCTCGGCGGAGAGCGGCTCCGGCAGGCGCAGGTCGCCCTCGGCGACGAAGGTGGACGTGTACGCCTCGGCGTAGCCGGCGCCGACGAGCACGTCCTCGACCTGCCGCCGCAGGCGCTGCTCGCGTGTGAGCCGTCCGAACATCTCCTCGCGGCGAGGCAGCGTGAACGGGATCTCGGGCAGCTTGAAGCGCGCGACCTCTTCGATCACGTCGATCTCCCGCGTCACGTCCCGCGCGCGCCACGTCGGCACGCGGAAGCCTTTCTTCAGCTGCTCGAAACCGATCCGGCCGAGGATCTCGGCCTGTTCGTTCTCCGGCACCTCGAGCCCGAGCACCTCGCCAACGCGCTCGGGCCGCAGGCGGATCACCGCAGGCTTCGGCAGCTCGCCCTGCACGTCCTCCGCCCCGGTCCAACGCGCTCCCGTCAACTCGACGATCAGCTGCGTCGCGTACGTCGCCGCCGGTCCCGCGACGTGGGGATCGACGCCCTTCTCCCAGCGGTTCGACCCCTCTGTGCGAAGCGCGTGCCGCTCCGAGCTGCGCAGGATCCCGACCGGCTCGAAGTTCGCCGCCTCGAGCAGGACGTTCGCCGTCGAGGAGGAGACCTCGGTCTCCTCGCCGCCCATGATCCCGGCGAGCCCGACGGCACGCTCGCCGTCGGCGATCACGAGATCCTCGGCGCTCAGAGTGCGCTCGACGCCGTCGAGCGTCCGCACCTGCTCGCCCTCGCGCGCCCGGCGCGCGACGAGCCCGCCGCGGAGCAGGTCGTGGTCGTAGGCGTGGAGCGGGCTGCCGAGCGTGAGCATCACGTAGTTCGTCACGTCGACGACGTTCGAGATCGCGCGGACGCCGGAGTGCCGCAGGCGCGCCTTGAGCCACGGCGGCGACTCGCCGATCGAGACGTCGCGGAGGAGGCGGCCGATGAATCGCAAGCAACCCGCAGGATCGTCGATCCCGATGCCGACCGGCTCGTCGCCGTCGCGCTTCGGCTCCTCGCCGGGCAGCGGCAAGAGCTCCCCGCCGAGCAGCGCGGCCACCTCGCGCGCGACCCCGTAGACGGCGAAGAGGTCGGGACGGTTCCCGGTGGGGTCGAGGTCGAGCACCTCCTCGACCAGAGGCAGGACGTCGGCCAGCGGCGTCCCCGCGTCGAGCCCGTCGTCGAGGACGATGATCCCGCTGTGGTCGGAGCCGAGATCGAGCTCGTCCTCGGCGAGGATCATCCCCTCCGAGACCTTGCCGCGCAGCTTGCGCCGCTCGAGCGTGAGCCCGTTCGGAAGCGTCGCACCGGGTAGCGCGACCGCCACCTTCGCGCCGGCGCCGAAGTTCCAGGCGCCGCACACGATCGAGTACGGGCGGTCCTCGCCGACATCGACCGACGTGAGCTGCAGCCGGTCGGCGTCCGGGTGCTTCTCGGCCTCGAGCACGTGCCCGACGCGGAAGAGCCCGAGCTCGCCCGGCACACCGACGCGCTGCACGCCGTTCACCTCGGCGGTCGAGATCGAGAGCGCGCCGACGATCTCCTGCGCGTCCGCGTCGACGCGGACGTACTCGCGCAGCCAGCTGAGCGGAATCCTCATCGGAACTGGCGCAGGAAGCGCAGGTCGTTCTCCCAGAACGGGCGGAGCCCGGAGATGCCGTAGCGGAGCTGGGCCGTCCGCTCGATCCCCATGCCGAACGCGAACCCCGAGTACTCCTCCGCTCCCCAGCCGACGAACTCGTACAGGTACGGATCGACCATCCCGGAGCCGCCCATCTCGATCCAGCCGGAGTGCTTGCAGATGTGGCAGCCGGCGCCGCCGCAGTTGAAGCAGGAGACGTCCGGCTCCATCGACGGTTCCGTGAACGGGAAGTAGTGCGTGCGGAAGCGAAGCTCGCGCTCCTCCCCGTACAGCTGCCGCATGACATGGCGAAGCGTCCCCTTGAGGTCGGCGAGCGTGATTCCCTCGTCGATCGCCAGCCCCTCGAACTGGTGGAAGATCGGGAAGTGGGTGGCATCGATCGTGTCGCGCCGGTAGACGCGGCCGATCGAGACCATGTAGATCGGTGGCCGCCGCTCCTCCATCTTGTGGATCTGCGCAGGAGACGTCTCCGTGCGCAGCATCGTGTCGTCGTCGACGAAGAGCGACGCGCGGGTCGAGCGCGCGGGATGCCAGTCGGGGAAGCCGAGTGCGTCGAAGTTGTAGCGGGTCGTCTCGACCTCGCGGCCGTCGACGATCTCGTAGCCGAGCCCGAGGAAGATGTCCTCGACGTCGCGGCGCACGAGTGTCGAGGGGTGGAGCGTGCCGCGCGGCCGGAGCTTCGGCGGCCCGACCAGAGCGGCCGGAAGAGTGACGTCGACGCGCTCGGTTGCAAGCCGCTCCTCGAGCTCGGCGCGCGCGAGCTCCTCCTCTCGGGCCGTGAGTGCGGCCTCGACGGTCTCGCGCACGGCATTGAGCTTCGTCCCGGTCTCGCGGTCGCGGACGTTGCGCAACGCGAGCTTCAGTGCGCTGTTCCTGCCGAGGGCGCGGATACGCACCTCGGAGAGCGCAGCCAACGATCTCGCCTCGGCTGCAGCGGCGAGCGCCTCCTTCTCGAGGTCGTCGGGATCCACGCGGGCGACTGTATCCAACGGTTTCTCCTCCTTTCGCGGGCACGGGAACGGCGGCGGATCACGCCCCGGCTCGAGCTGAGGAGACGACGCTCTCTAGCGCGCCGACACCCCGGCGGCGAGCCGGGGCGGCGTAAAGGCGAAGGTGCGCGAAGCGGTCATCTGGGCCGATACTACCCGCCGTGAGCCAGTACGACCCATTCGCGGCCGACTACGACCTCTGGTCCGCCGAGATGACCGAGGACGTGCCGTTCTACGTCGACCTGGCGCGGGACGCGTCGGAGCCGATCGTGGAGCTCGCCGTCGGCGCGGGCCGAGTGGCCATCCCGATCGCGCGGGAGACGGGCAAGCGCGTCATCGGCATCGACCGGTCACCGGCGATGCTCGCCGTGGGCCGCGAGCGCGCCGGCGGTCTGCCGATCGACTTTCGGGAAGGCGATTTCCGCAACTTCCAGGTGGAGGAGCCGGTCGAGCTCGTGATCTGTCCGTTTCGGGCCCTCATGCACGCGCCGACGTGGGGCGACAGGCGGCGCGTGTTCGAGGCTGCGGCCGCGGCGTTGCGACCCGGCGGACGCTTCGCCTTCAACGTCTTCGTGTTCAGCCCGTTCGTCGCCGCTCACAACCACGACACGCTCGAGCGCCTCGACGGAGCCTGGCAGCGGATCCGCCACGTCCCGGCCGACAACCGGATCGACCTGGAGCGCGGCCGCGACGACGAGACTCACGGCGTCATCTCGCTCAGTTGGCTCACGAAGTCGGAGTGCGAGGGGCTGATCGACGTCTCGGGGCTCGAGGTCGAAGCGCTGTACGGCTGGTTCGACCGGCGTCCGTTCGACGAGGAAGCTCTCGAGCTCGTCTACCTCGCCCGGAAGCCCTGAGCGTCTACGACCCGATCGCGCGGCTTTACGACCCGTGGAGTGCGAGCGTCGTCGAGGACGTGTCTTTCTACGTCGACGAGGCGCTGGCGGCAAGCGGCGAGGTGGTCGAGCTCGCCGTGGGAACGGGACGGATCGCCATTCCGACGGCGCTCGCGGGCGTGCACGTGATCGGAGTGGACTCGTCCGCCGGGATGCTCGCAGTCTGCGCCGAGCGGGCGCGGGAGGCAGGCGTCGCAGAGCGGCTCGACCTTCGGGTCGGCGACCTGAGGCGGCCGCCCGTCGACGAGCGCGTCCCGCTCGTGACGTGTCCGTTCCGCTCCTACCTCCACCTGCAGGACGACGGCGAGCGACTCGAGGCGCTTCGCGCGGCGCGGGAGCTGCTCCGGCCCGGCGGGCGACTCGTCTTCGACGTCTTTACGCCGTCCCGGGAGGACATCGAGGAGACACACGGGCGGTGGATCGAGCGCGAGCCGGGGATCGACGAGCGCGCCGACTGGGATCTCGAGGCGCAGACGCTCACGCTATCGGTGCGCGGCCCGCAGGGCGCGTCGACGATGACGCTCTGGTGGGTCGCGCCCGAGCGTTGGCACTCGCTCCTCCCCGAAGCGGGCTTCGAGGTGCTCGAGTGCTACGGCTGGTTCGACCGGCGGCCGTTCGCCGGTGGTGAGGACAGCGTCTGGATCGCCCGGCGAAAATGATCCGCGCGCAAATTGCGACAAAATCGTCGACGGTGGGTCTTGATCCGGTGACGGCGGTCGCGTAATTTCCCTCCTGCGCCGAGCACGGAACGCAAGTAGGTCGAAACCTCGACCGAGCGGTCGGACGAAGAGGGAGCAATCCCGAGGCGAAGGGCCGGTTGGACGAGGCGGACGAAAGCGAAACCGGCTCGGCGAATTTTTTGGTCCGGCCCCCGCAAGGGGGCCGGACGCGTTTCAGGCTCGCCTCGTTCGGCTTGAGTCGCCCGGCATCAGATCCCCTCACGAAACCGTGCCGCGTGCAATAGACCGGTAGCAGCTACCGTCACGAAACCGCAACGCCCTCGGCGACGATTCGGCTTGATCAAGCCAGAAAGCCGACGTTACAGAGATGTGCAGTAGCTGCTACCGGTCTTGCGCGCGAGCTCGTACAGGGCGATCGCGCCGGCCATTGCGACGTTGAGGGACTCGCCGCCGCCCGGCTGAGGGATCGAGGCGCGTTCATCACAGGGTTCGAGCACCTCAGGCGGCAGGCCCTCCCGTTCCGCGCCGAGCACGAGCACGACGTCTCCTCCCAGATCCAGCTCGGGAAGCGGGATTCCGCCACTTGGGACGAGCGCGATCCGCCGCCCGGCCAGCCCTTCGAACCCGCTCAGCGGGACGCGGAAGAGCGAGCCCATCGATGCGCGTACGGCCTTCGGGCCGGTGGGATCGGCGCAACCGTCGGAGAGCGCAATGCCTGCGCCGAAAGCGTCCGCCGCGCGTAGCAGCGTGCCGACGTTGCCGGGATCGCCGACGTGCCAGAGCGCGAGCGTCGACGGCCGGATGCCGCGCGGCAGGTCGTCGCGCCGAAAGACAGCCACCACGCGGGGCGGATGCGCGAGCGCCGAGACCTCCGCAAGCAGTTCGGCCGACACGTCCTCCCCCGAGACGAGCACATCCGCGGGCTCGAGCCCGGCGGCGACCCCGGCCTCGAGCAGGTCCTCTCCCTCGACCGCGAACAGCCCGAGCTTTTCGCGCCAGCGCCGGTCGTGCAGCTTGCGGATGAGCTTCAGACGCTCGTTGTCGCGCGAAGTGATCACCGGAGCCACTCGATCCACGTCCCGTGATGCTCGCCGTGCGCGACCTCGTCGCCGTCCACGTAGAGACCGTAGTAGTCGTGACTCCCGTCGCTCGGGTGCCACGTCTCGACGTAGACAACTCCGGCGTCTGCGATCAGTGCCCGGACGTTCTCCTGCCGCTCTTCCGGCAGGTAGCTGAGCGCGGCGGTCTGCCAGACGAGCAGCGGAACGTCCTCGCGACGGCGCTCGAGGAGTGCCGGCAGTTCCTCGACCATGTCACCGACCACGATCTGTGGCGGATCGCGCCGCCAGACCGCGACCGCCGCGTCGAGATCTGCGAGCCGCTGCTCCTGGCCCGCCCAGACGAAAGCCTTCAGCAGGCGCAAGCCCTCGTCGGTGTGCAGGTCGGGCGGCGCTAGGTCGACGCCGACACGAGACTCGACGCGCGGCGGCGCGGCGACAGGCACGGGCTTCCCTCGCTCCTCGCCGCGGAACACCGGCGAGCCGTCGATCGCACCTGCCGCATACTCGTAGCCGTACCGGTCCCATAGGAGGTTCAGCCCGGCGCTGCAGCCGAGCTCGAGGCAGTCGAACACCTCGGCACACGTACGTCGAGCGGCCTCGAGGAAGCACGGCACGAGCCACCAGCAACGCCGAGGCTCGTTCGTCTGCACACGCTCGGTCGCGACCCACTCGGCGAGGAAGTCAGCCTCGTCGCGCAACACCGAGCCGACGTCCTCCCACGACGCCCGCCCTGCGAGCACGAGGTAGTGCAGCCCGGAGAAGAGCTGCAGCGGATAGCGCCAGTCGACCTCTGCGGGAAGGAACGGCTCAGCGGCCAGCTCGAGCGCGAGCCGCTCGTACAGCGGCGACTCGCGCGCGAAATGGCGCGCCTGGAGCTCGAACGCCTTGCGCCGGTTCAGGCTCCAGCGCCGCCGGAGGCGGCGCGGTCTTTTGGCCGGGCGGCG
>JAICZB010000189.1 GCA_025933895.1 Thermoleophilia bacterium | reverse complement strand
GGTCGCATACGCGTGGTGGAGGCCCGCCGTCGCCTTGAAGACGACCCCGCGGGAGCGGCAGCCGCGGACGAAATCCGCGAGCTCCTCCACGGAAGGGACATGCTCGCCGCCGCAGCGGATCTTCGCGCGCAGCCCGCGCGCCGCAACCTCGTCGAGCGGTACGCCCTCGAGATAAATCGCCTCGTCCTGACGCTCGGTTCCGGCCTCGACGACGGCGAGCGCACGGCCCCCGTCCTGCGGCAACTCCGTAAGCTGCGCCGCCGGCCACACGAGCCGACCGAGCAGCCAGGCGTGCTCGCTCTCCCGCGCGCGCCGGTCCTCGGCGAGCGCCTCCGCCGGCGGCAGGCTCGCCGGGGGGAAGCTGGGCGCGTGGTCGAAGAACCTCGTCAAGAGGGCGCGGCGGGCGTCGTGAATGTCGCCACGGGGACGGGTTCCTGTCGTTGCGTCCATTCGCTACGCAGGAAAGGCTCGAACCTGTGCCCGTGACCTCATTTCCCCGAGGCTACACTGGCGCCGGGCCAGGCCCCGTGCAGTGGGAGCCTGCGAACCGCGTCAGATCCGGGAGGAAGCAGCGCTAAGTAGTCCCTCCCAGGTGTGCGGTGTGCCTGGCCCGTTTTCCCGACGAGCCCGCGCAGGCCGGGCGCGGCGACGGAGCGATTGCCGAGCGTAGTTCTGCTTGAATCGTCGGGTGGCTGCTCTCTACCGGAAGTACCGTCCGCAGAGCTTCGAGGAGGTCGTCGGGCAGGAGGCGGTCGTCCGGACGCTGAGCAACGCGATCGGGACGGATGCGGTGCGCCAGGCCTACCTCTTCGCGGGCCCGCGCGGCACCGGCAAGACCTCCATGGCGCGCATCCTCGCCAAGTGCCTCAACTGCACGCAGGGGCCGACGACCACGCCCGACAGCAACTGCCACGCGTGCCGCGCGATCGCCGCCGGCACCTCACTCGACGTGATCGAGATGGACGCCGCGTCGCAGCGCGGCATCGACGACATCCGCGAGATCCGCGACCGCGTCGTCCTCCAGCCCGTCGAGGGCCGCTACAAGGTCTACATCCTCGACGAGGCGCACCAGCTCACGGACGCGGCCTGGAACGCGCTCCTGAAGCTGATCGAGGAGCCGCCGCCGCACCTGGTCTTCGTCTTCTGCACGACCGACCTCTCGAAGGTGCTGCCGACCGTCCGCTCGCGCTGCCAGACGTTCGTCTTCCAGCGGCCGCGCCTCCAGGATCTCGTCAAGGTCCTGCGCCAGATCGCGGACGCCGAGCAGATCGAGGCGCCCGACCAGGCGCTCGCCCTCGTCGCGCGGAGCGGCCGCGGCGCCTACCGCGACGCAGTCTCGACGCTCGACCAGCTCGGCTCCGCGACCGGGAACCAGGTCACGGTGCAGTCGGTGCTCGAGCTGCTCGGGACGGTCGAGGAAGAGGCGCTCTTCCGGCTCTGCGACCTCGTGATCGATCGCGACACGGCCGGTGCGCTCACGTACGTCGAGGAGCTGTCGGAGCGCGGACACGACCTCGGCCGCCTCGTCCTCGACCTGATCGAGCACCTGCGGCAGCTGGTGCTCGCGCAGCACCTCGGCGACGTGCCCGAATCCGCGGCGACGAGCGAGGAGGCGCGGGAACGGCTGCAGGCGCAGGCCAACCAGCTGGAGGAGGCGACCGTGCTGCGCCTCGTCGACCTGCTTGCGGTTGCGGTCGACGACATGCGCCAGGGCGGCGATCCGCGCCTGCCGCTCGAGCTCGCGCTCGTCAAGGTGACCCGGCCGGCGAGCGACCTCTCGCGCGAGTCGATCGCCTTCCGGCTCGAGCGGCTGGAGCAGGGAGCGGCACCGGCCGCTCGCGCGGCACCGGCCGCTCCTCCGGCTCCCACGCCCGACGCAGCGGCCGAGCCCGAACCCGTCCCCGAGCCACAGCCGGTTCCGGTTTCCGTCGGCGCGCCCGCGCTCGAGCTCTCGCAGCTCCAGGAGGCGTGGGCCCGCACCGTCCTGCCGGCGGTCGAGGAGCGCGGCGGCATCCCGACGGCGTCCCTCCTGCGAGAGGCGCATCCGGCCGAGCTGAGCGGCGACACGCTCACGCTCGAGTTCCCGCCGAGCGCCCAGTTCCACCTCGACCTCGCGCGCGACCCCAAGAACGCCAACCTGCTCGCCGACGCGCTCTACGACGTGACAGGCCGCCGGCTCGAGCTCGTCTTCGAGCTCGGCGAGGCGCGCGAGGCGCCGCCCGCCGACGAAGAACCGGCGGGCGAGGAGCGGATTCTCGAGCTCCTCAAGGACACATTCGACGCCCGCGAGCGGGAAGACTAGGTCGCATGTCTTCCTTCGACATGGACAAGCTGATGCAGCAGGCCGCCCAGATGCAGGAGCAGATGCAGCAGATGCAGGACGCGGCGGCGCAGGAGACGGCGCAGTCGTCGGTCGGCGGTGGCCTCGTCAAGGTGACCGCGAACGGCGCCGGAGACGTGATCGCGATCGAGATCTCGCCCGACGCGATCGACCCGAGCGATCCCGAGGCGCTGGGCGACCTCGTCCTGGCCGGGGTGAACGAGGCGCTCCGCTCGGCGCGCGCCGGCGTGGAGGCGAAGGCGCAGCAGATGCTCGGCGACATGGGCCTCGGCGGACTCGGGCTCCCCGGGCTCGGGAAGTGAGCACGCCCGGGCGGCCTCCCAAGCGCGCACGCGGCCACTACCTCTTCTCGAACTGGCTCTGGGCCCTCATCGTCCTCGCCCTGATCGGCATCGTGATCTGGGGCTGGGCCTTCGACTTCAGCCCCCACTAGATCCCAAGTAACAGACTGTTACTTGGAAAGGCGTGTCCGGCGAGGACGATCGCTCGCGCTCTGGTGGGCGTTTCTCCCGCTAGTAACAGACTGTTACTAGGAAAGGCATGTCCGGAGCGGGTGAGTACCCTCAGGGCGCATGTTGAGCCCCTCGGTCGAGAACCTCGTCGCGCAGCTGACGCGGCTGCCGGGAATCGGCAGCCGGACGGCGCAACGGCTCGCGTTCCACCTCCTCCAGACGCAGAAGGAGGAAGCGCTCGCGCTCGCCGGGGCGATCGAGGAGGTGAAGGAGCGCGTCCGCTTCTGCCGCGAGTGCGGCAACCTGACGGAGGATGAGCTATGCGCAATCTGTCTAGACGCGCGCCGCGATCGCACCACGATCTGCGTCGTCGAGCAGCCGGTCGACGTCGTCTCGGTCGAGCGGACGGCCGAGTACCGCGGCCTCTACCACGTCCTCGGCGGCGCCCTGTCGCCGCTCGACGGCGTCGAGCCCGAGCATCTGCGGATCGACGAGCTCATGCACCGGGTCCTGAGTGACGGCGTGGTCGAGGTCGTCCTAGCCACGAACCCGAACGCGACGGGCGAGGCGACTGCGTCCTACCTCGCGGGCAGGCTGCGCGACCGGGTCCGGGTGACACGCCTCGCCAGCGGACTCCCGGTCGGCGGCGACCTCGAGTACGCCGACGAGGTCACGCTCGGCCGCGCGCTCGCCGGCCGCCGGGAGATGTAACCGTGGCGACGACGCACTACGAATCGGTTCCCGAGGTGGCAGCCGACGCCGCGGCCGGCGGCCCCGACCTCGTGGTGATGAAGTTCGGCGGCTCCTCGGTAGCCGACACGGACAAGATCAAGGAGGTCGCGCGCCGGCTCGTGCGCGCGCAGGAGGAGGGCAGGCGCGTCGTGGGCGTCCTCTCTGCGATGGGCGATACGACGGACGAGCTGATCCGCCTTTCCCACGAGATCTCGCCCCGCCCGCACCCGCGCGAGTACGACATGCTCATCTCCGTCGGCGAGCGGATCTCCAACTCGCTCTGCGCGATGGCCGTCCACGACCTCGGTCACGAGGCGATCTCGCTCACCGGCTCGCAGGCGGGGATCGTCACGGACACGGTCCACGGCAAGGCGAAGATCGCGGAGGTGCGCGCGACGCGGATCAACGACGCGCTCGACGCCGGGAAGATCGTGCTCGTCGCCGGATTCCAGGGCGTCTCTGCGGATTCTCACGACGTGACGACTCTCGGCCGCGGCGGCTCGAACCTGACGGCCGTCGCGCTCGCGGCGGCGCTCGGCGCGGGCGCGTGCGAGATGTACACGGACGTCGAGGGAGTCTTCACCGCCGATCCGCGGCTCGTCCCGCATGCGCGTCGCCTCCCCGCCGTGACCTACGAGGAGATGCTCGAGCTGTCGGCGAGCGGTGCGAAGGTGCTCCAGCTACGCTCGGTCGAGTTCGCGCGCAACCACGACGTGCGGCTGCAGGTGCGGTCGACGTTCTCCGACGCCGAGGGAACGTGGATCGTCGACGAGGAGGATCCCATGCTCGAGAAGGCGATCATCAGCGGCGTCGCGCACACCGATTGCGAGCCCCTCTACCGCGTCCGGCGGATCGGTGCGGCCGGCCTGTTCAAGCGGCTCGCGGAGGCGAACGTCAACGTCGACACGATCCTCCAGGTGTCGAGCGACGAGATCGTGTTCAGCGCCCCGGTCGAGGATCGCAGCGCGTGCGAGGAGCTGCTCGGCGGGCTCGGAGTCGAGTGGTCGATGCGCGACGACCTCGGCAAGGTGAGCCTCGTCGGCGCCGGCATGAAGAGCCATCCCGGAATCGCGGCCCAGGCGTTCGCGACGCTCGGCGGCATCGGCGTCGAGCCCGAGGTCATCTCCACCTCCCCGATCAAGATCGCGTGCCACCTCCGCACCGAGGACGTCCCGAAGGCGGTAGCCGCGCTGCACGACGCGTTCGACCTCGGAGCCGCGTGAGCCCGCGCGACGCCAGGATCGGAGTCGTCGGCGCGACCGGCGCGGTCGGCACCGTCACGCTCAGACTCCTGCGCGAACGCGGCTACGGCAACGTCCGCGGGTTCGCGTCCTCACGCTCCGCCGGCCGAGAGCTCGACGGCGGCCTCGTCGTCGAGGAGGCGACCCCGGACGCGCTGGCGGCGGGCGGTTTTGACCTCGTCCTCTTCTCGTGCGGCACGAACGCGTCGCGCGACCTGGTCCCACACGCCGTCGAGGGTGGCGCGCTCGTCGTGGACAAGTCCAGCGCCTACCGGCTCGAGGAGGGCTACCCGCTCGTCGTCCCCGAGGTGAACGGCGACCGCGCCGCCGACGCGCTCGAGACGACCCGCGTGGTCGCGAACCCGAACTGCTCCACGATCCCGCTGACTTGCGTCCTCAAGCCGCTGCACGACGCGGCCGGGCTGAAGCGCGTGCGGCTCTCGACCTACCAGGCCGTCTCGGG
>JAICZB010000091.1 GCA_025933895.1 Thermoleophilia bacterium | reverse complement strand
GCGGATCGAGCGCGCTGCCGACGAAGCCGGGAACGGCAAGGACGAGGCCGATCTCGGGGTAGCTCAGGCCGAGGTCGTGCCGAATCGCCGGCCATGCGGCCGCGCGGGTGCCGCCGACGAGCTCGTCGAGGAGCTCGATCGTGAGCAGCGCCGCGACGAGCGTCGCAGCGCTACGCCGGGCGGATCAGGGTCTGCCGCGAATCGACATGTGCGGGACCTTACCCGTCCCCGTACTCGAAGTCCCAGAGGACGTTCATCGCGCGGGTCGCACCGCCCGCGCTGCGGTAGAGCGCATTGGCCGGGCCGTTGTCCGGCTCCGTCAGCACGAAGCCGGCCGGAATGCGCCGCTCGCGTGCAAGCTCGGCGAGCCGCGCGAGCAGCGCGGAGGCGATCCCGCGGCGCCGGTGGCTCTCGGCCACGTCCGCTTCGTAGACGAAGAGCTTCGCCGGGACGCCGTGGCGGCGCGGCAGCTCGTGGGCGAGGACGAGCCCGACCGGCCGTTCGGCGTCGAACGCCACGAGCATCAATGTCCGCGGATCGGCGAGCAGCGCCTCGGGATCGCCGGGGCCGTCGTAGGTCGCGAGCTCCCGCACGACCCCCTCGTCTCCTGGCGCGAGCAGGCGAATCGCGATTCCGGCCGGGGCCGTTGTCGAATCGGGACCTACGTCCACCGCAAGGAGGATCGCATGCCCGGGAAGCGACCGAGCGTCAAGAACGAGAAGCAGTACGAGAAGCTGAAGGAGAAGGGGATGTCGAAGGAACGCGCGGCGAAGATCGCAAACTCCCCGGGAGCCTCGAGCCGCGGCGGCAAGGCCTCGGGGTCCGGCACACGCCGGAGCAACTCGAGCCAGGGCGGAACGACCGCCCAGAAGACGGCCGCAGGCCGCAAGGGCGGCCACGCGAAAGCTCGCAAGAGCTAGCGAGAGGGTGGGGACATGTCTCGGTGCCTGGCACCGAGACACGTCCTTCGCGCCGCCCCACGAGTTCGCATCGTTCCCCCTTCAACCGGCACCAAAGGCCGGAGGCCGAGCCGTCCGCGCAGCGGCGCTTTAGCCGGACGGAAGACCGGACTGCGCTTTGGAGACATGTCTCGGTGCCTGGCACCGGGACACGTCCGCCTCGGTCCCCGCAGGATCGAAACGTTCCGCCCCCAACCGGCACCAAAGGCCGGAGGCTGGAGCGTCCCGCGCGTAGCGGGGCTCTAGCCGGAGGCCGGCCCGCGTTCGCGCCGGCCTACGCCGCGCGCGAGCGCACGACGGAGCCCTCTCGTCCAGACGGCGAAGCGAAAAGAGCACGGAGCCGCCGGGAGACCGTGCTCTCCCGGCGGCGGAGTTCCGTTTCTCAGCGAGCGAGACCGAAGGTCTCGCGAGCTACGCGACGGGGATGACGTTGCGGGCCTCGGGGCCCTTCTGCCCCTCGGCCGGCTCGAACTCGACGCGCGCGCCCTCGGCGAGCGACTTGAAGCCTTCCGAGCTGATCGCGCTGAAATGGACGAAAACGTCCTTGCCGCCTTCGTCGGGGGTGATGAAGCCGTACCCCTTCGCATCGTTGAACCACTTCACGGTTCCGGTTGCCATATCTGAAACACCTCCCTCCGCGGAAGTTCTGAACGGACAGGAGGCGCAGGGACGCGCGACCGGTACTCGCTCTAGTGCTAGTGCACCGTGCACGGTAGCGACAATCCGCCCGTGATGCAGCTGCTGGCAGCCCCCGACAAGTTCCGCGGCACTCTCACCGCGCGCGGGGCCGCCGCCGCAATCGCGGCGGGCGCCGCCCGCGCAGGCTGGTCGGCCGTCGAGCTGCCGCTCGCCGACGGCGGCGAAGGGACCCTCGACGTGCTCGGCGGCGGCAACCGGCGGACGACCGTGACGGGGCCGCTCGGGGAGCCGGTGGATACGGAGTGGCGGCTCGAGGACGACGGAACGGCGCTGATCGAGGCGGCTCTCGCCTGTGGGCTCTCCCTCGTCGGCGGCCCGGAGCAGAACGATCCGCTGCGCGCGACGAGCCGCGGCGTCGGGGAGCTCGTCGCCGCAGCCGCCGCGGAGGGCGCCACGCGGATCGTCGTGGCCGTCGGCGGCGTGGCCTCGACCGACGGCGGAGTCGGCGCGGCCGCGGCGCTTCCGTCCCATCTCCCGCCGATCGACGTGGCCTGCGACGTCGAGGCGCGTTTCCTCGACGCCGCCGACGTCTTCGCGCCGCAGAAGGGAGCGACACCCGAGCAGGTGCGGATCCTGCGGGAGCGGCTCGCGAAGCTCGACGTGCCCGATCTTCCCGGCTCGGGAGCGGCCGGCGGGCTCGCCGGCGGGCTGGCTGCGAGGGGCGCGCGCCTCCTCCCCGGCTTCGACCTCGTCGTCTCGCGGCTCGGCTTCGACGAGCGGCTCGCAGAAGCGGATCTCGTCGTCACCGGCGAGGGCCTCGTGGACGCGACATCGTCGACGGGCAAGGTCGTCGGCCGCGTGCTCGCCCGCGCGAACGCGGCCGGCGTCGAGGCGCTCGTCCTCGCGGGAGACGTCGCCGCCGGCAGCCCGATCGACGCCGTCTCGCTCGTGGAGCGCTACGGTCCCGAGCGCGCACTCGCCGAGCCGGCGGCATGCCTCGCAGAGCTCGTGGAAATCGCTCTGGCGGCTCGCCGAGACGGACCCTAAGCTGCTGCCGAAAATGCCTAAGCCAGTCGCCAGAAGAGGGCCGCGCCTGGAGTACAGACCGGGCCTCGACGGCCTGCGCGCGATCGCGGTCGCAGGCGTCTTCCTCTATCACGCGCGACCCCAGGCGGACGGGACTCCCTACCTGCCCGGCGGCTTCCTCGGCGTCGACCTCTTCTTCGTGCTCAGCGGCTACCTCATCACGTCGCTGCTGCTCGTCGAGTGGGAGGCCGGGAACCGGATCGACCTGCGCCGGTTCTGGATGCGGCGCGCGCGGCGGCTGCTGCCCGCGCTCGTCGTCGTGGTGCTCGCGGCGCTGATCCTCGCCTCGATCTTCGCCCGCGACGACCTCGGCAGGACGCGCGCCGACGCGGTCAGCTCGCTCTTCTACTACACGAACTGGCACCTGATCATCGCCAACCACTCGTACTTCACCCTCACGGGCCGGCCGTCGCTGCTGAACCACCTCTGGTCGCTCGCGGTGGAGGAGCAGTTCTACCTGATCTGGCCGCTGCTGCTCGTGCCGGGGCTGGTGCTCCTCGGCCGCCGGCGCCTGCCGATGCTGGTCATCGTCGGCATCGCCGGCTCGGCACTCGCGATGTGGCTGCTCTACAACCCATCGAGCGATCCCTCGCGTGTCTACTACGGCACCGACACGCGCGCCTTCCTGCTGCTGATGGGGATCCTGCTCGCGCTCGTCTGGCCATGGGTCGAACGGGCCGCGCGCGCGCTGCCGCTGCTCGAGCTGCTCGGGGTTGCAGCGCTGATCGGGACCGTCCTGCTCTTCCTGCGGATGCAGGACTTCAATCCGACGCTCTACCGCGGCGGCGACCTCGCGGCCGCATTCTGCTTCGCCGTCCTGGTCGGGGCGGTCGCGCATCCCGCGACCGGGCTCGGCCAGGCGCTCGGGGTGGCGCCGCTGCGCTGGATCGGCGAGCGGAGCTACGGGATCTACCTCTGGCACTGGCCGGTGGTCGCGCTCATGCGGCCCGGCCTGGACATCTCGTGGACGGGGCCCGGCGTGATCGCGCTGCAGGCGTTGATCGTCCTCGCGGCGGCCGCGCTCTCGTATCGCTTCATCGAGCAGCCGATCCGGACGCGGAGCCTGCAGCGGCGGCTTGCCCAGTACTCGCGCCGGCTCCGGCTGGAGGTCGTCGGCGCAGGGGCGATGTCCCTGGTCGCGGCGTTCGCCATCCTCTTCGTGACACCGGCGGCGCTGAACCCGGTCACGACCTACGTCAGCCCGCCGAAGGCGCATGCGACGACCAAGCCGAAGCCTTCGCACACCAGGACGGAGCCGAGCTCGAACGTGTCCACGCAGCCCGGCGGCCACAACCCGAAGCCGAAGCTCGGCCCGTTCCCACGCGGCCGGATCCTCGCGCTCGGCGACTCGGTGATGCTCGGCTGCACGCGCCAGCTGAGGGAGGCACTCCACCATCGCGTCCGCGTCGACGCGACCGTGGGCAGGCAGATCGACAACACGATCGACGAGCTCCAGCGGCTGAGGCGGCATCACAGGCTGCCGGAGTCGATCGTGATCCAGGTCGGCAACAACGGCCCGCTCTACTACCGCGATCTCGTGCGGCTCCGTCGCGCGCTGCATGGGATCTCGAACGTGGTCGTCGTCAACGTCCGCAACGCGACGACCTGGGAGGACGAGTCGAATCACGCGCTCCTCGGCTGGCTTCACGATTGGCCGGCGGCCCACCTGGCCGACTGGTACGGGAGCTCGACGAACAAGATGCTTTCGGACGGCACGCATCCGTGGCCGTACGCGTGCTGGAACTACGCGCGCCTGATCTCCGACACGCTGCGGTCGACCTGAAGGGCGCCTCTTGCAATTCTCGCGCCGTCCCCTAACATCGTAATACGACGATTTCCCCGGGCACGGCGCTCGGTGAGATCGGACCGGGTCACGAGGACGAAAGGGGACTATGTTCAGGCACGTCAACCTCAAGTGGGCGCTCGCCCTTGCTGTGCCGACGATCGCGGCGCTCACGGTGGTGGCAGGGGCTGTTGCGAGCCCGCAAACGGTGACATTCGGCTCCAGCAACGACGGGGCGTCGGCCGGTTGGGCTGCGGGCAAGGGCTCCGCGATCGAGTTGACCCTCGGGTCCAGCGCGAGCTCGTTCGCGGACGTCAAGCTGCATCAGGTTCACGGCGCTGCGATCAGCAGTCTCACGGCGCCGAGCTTCTCGACGAACGACTACAACGCCGGCTCGCCCCGTTACTACATCACGCTGAGCGACGGAAACTCGTTGTGGGGCTACCCGTCGAATGCGGGGCTCAACGGCGGAACCTTCGCATGGGCGATCAACAACGGCAACACCTACATGTCGTGGGATCAGGTGCAAGCCTCTGCCGAGGGAGCCGCGACCGTGGACCAGGCATATGTCATCGCGGACGCGGACCAGGCTGGGGGCACGGTCGACGAGATCACCGGCCTGACGTTCGGAGGTATGGACTACAACTGAGGCACCGGAAAGGGGAGCGCTCCGGCGTTCCCCTTTCGCTAGAGAACCTCGACGATCGCGTCGAGCGCGCCGGCGAGCACCTCTTCCTCGATCACGAGCGGCGGCGCGAGGATCAGGACGTTGCCGTAGCGGCCGCCGCGCCCGACGAGGACGCCCCGGTCGCGCAACTCGCGCTGCGCCTGCACCGCGAGGTCGGGATCCGGTTCCTCGGCCCCGAGGTCGAGCCCGAGGAAGAGCCCGCGGCCGCGGACGTCGCCGACCGCCGGGCTCCCGGCGAGCCCACCCTGCAGACGCTCGCGGGCGGTCGCGCCGAGCCGCTCCGAACGCTCCACGAGCTCCTCCTCGCGCAGCACGTCGATCGCTGCGCACCCGGCTGCAGCGGTGAGCGCATTCGCGAGAAAGGTCGAGCTGACCGCGTCCGGCTCCCACGTCGTCATCAGCTCCGAGCGCCCGAGAACCGCAGCGAGCGGCAGGCCGCCGCCGATGCCCTTCCCCACCGTCATCAGATCCGGGGCCACGTCCTCGTGCTCCGCGGCCCACATTCGGCCGCTCCGCCCGAAGCCGCACTGGATCTCGTCGAACACGAGGAGCGTGCCCGTGCGGTCGCACAGCTCACGCAGGCCACGAAGGAAGCCGACGGGCGGGATCACGACGCCGCCGTTTCCCTGGATCGGCTCGAGGAGGACGCACGCGGGCGGCTCGACTCCGGACGCCGGGTCGGTCAGCGCACTCTCCAGCAAGGCCAGCGCGACCTTGCCCGGATCGCCCTCCCGCGCCCAGGGGCTCCGGTACGGATCCGGGAAGGGAACGAAGTACGCGTCGGCGGCGATCCCGAACGGCTCCCGGTAGGCGTGCTTGCCTGCGTAGCGCACCGCCCCTACCGTCCGTCCCGGATACGTCCCCGAGAACGTGATCACGTTGCTGCGGCCGGTCGCCGCCCGCGCGAGCTGGACGGCCGTCTCGTTCGCCATCGCCCCCGTGATCGCGAGCAGGACGCGGTCGAGCGGGGGCGGCACGATGTCGAGGAGCCGCTCGTAGAGCTCAGCCCGCATCTCGGACGGCGCCGCCGACGGGCAGTGCGTCATCACGCCGGCCTGCTCGCGGATCGCCTCGGTGACGCGCGGATGGCAGTAGCCGACGTTCGCGACGGCGTAGCCGGCGTAGAGATCGAGGTATGCGCGGCCGTCCGCGTCCCAGACGTGGCAGCCCTCGGTCCGCGACCAGACGAGCGGCTCCGGCTCCCAGAACGTGCGCATCCCCGTCCCCTCGACGGCGCGGATGCGCTCGAGCACGCGCTGCGACGCGGGGTTCACTGCTCGACGATCGTGCGGCTCTGCTCGCGCGCGAACTGCTGGACGTAGTACGGCCCGAGCCCGCCCTTGCCGGTCAGGCCGCTCGACTTCCAGCCGCAGAACGACTGGATGCCGGGCCAGGCGCCCGTCGTCGCGCCGGCGCGCCGGTTGACGTATACGACCCCGGCCTCGATCTCGTCGAGGAAGCGGTCGAGCTCGTCGTCGTCCCGCGAGAAGACCCCGGCCGTGAGGCCGTACGGGACGGCGTTCGCCTCTGCGAGCGCGGCGTCGAAGTCGGAGACGCGCACGACCGTGACGAACGGCAGGAAGAGCTCGTCTCGGGTGAGCGGATGCCCGGATGGAAGGCCGGAGACGACCGTCGGCTCGACGAACCAGCCGGTCTCATCGCCGCGACAGCCGCCGGCCGCGACGACGCCGTCGCGCCGAGCCGCCTCGGCCGAGCGTTCGAACCGCTCGACCGCGCCGGCGTTCACGACAGGCCCTGTGGCGACGTCCGGGTCGGCCGGATCGCCGACGCTCGTCGTCCGGGCGAGCTCCGCGAGCCGCTCGACCAGCCCGTCGTGCACCTCGTCCACGACGATCGCGCGCGAGCAGGCGCTGCATTTCTGACCCGAGAAGCCGAAGGCCGCCTTCGCGATCCCTTCGGCGGCAGCGTCGAGATCCGCGCTCGCGCCGACGAGCGCGGCGTTCTTGCCGCCCATCTCCGCGAGCACCGGCCGCGGGAACGGCCCCTCCGAGAGCCGGCGCCCGATCTCGCGCCCCACCGCCGCCGAGCCGGTGAACGCGACGCCGTCGACCCCCGAGCCCACCAGCGCCCGTCCCGTCTCGGGACCTCCGTGGACGAGCGAGATGACACCGTCGGGTACGCCGGCCTCGGCGAGCAGGCGGGCGACCGCGCCGCCCGAGCGGGGAGCGTCCTCCGGCGGCTTCAGGACGACCGCATTCCCGGCGAGGAGAGCGGCCGCCGTCATCCCGAACCCGAGCGCGAACGGGAAGTTGAACGGCGCGACGACGGCGAAGGTGCCGTACGGACGCAGCACGTCGGTGTTGCGCTCGTCGGGCGAGAGCTGCCCCAGCGGAGTCTCGAAGCCGTCGGTCGACTCGACCTGGCCGCAATACGTCTCGATCAGGTCGATCGCCTCTTCGACCTCGGCGATCGACTCCGTCCGCACCTTCCCGGCCTCCATGCTGACGGCCGCCGCGAGCTCCAGCTTGCGCCCGTCGATGAGACGCTCGGTCGCGCGCAGGAATGCGACGCGCTCGGCGTGTGGGAGGCGGCGCCACTCCCGCTGCGCGGCGCGCGCGGCTGCGACGGCGTCTGCAACGAGCTCCGTGCCTTCGTGCGCACGGCTCGCGACGTGCTCCCGCCGCGACGGATCCTCGCGCTCGAACGGATCCCCTGTGCCCACGTCCCGGCCGGCGACGAGGTGCGCCAGCGGCTCCGGCTCGCGCTCGCGGGCCTCCGAGAGCGCCGTTTCGAAGGCGCGATCGAGCTCGGGGCTGCGGGCTCCCGTCGTGTACGTCAGCCGCGTCGCCATCGCCGGAATAGCATCTCACGCCATGGCAAGCCGCTCGCTCTTCGTGGCCGCGGTGCAGACGGCGGGCGTGCCCGGCGATCCCGCAGCGACGCTTGCACGGTTCGAGCGGAACGTCCGCTCGCTGCGAGCGACGTTCGACGATCTGCAACTCGTCCTCGCGCCGGAGCTGCATCTGATGGCGCTGCCGCCGCTCCTCGAGGAGGACGGGGTCGCGCCGCACGACCTCGCCGTCGACGTGCCGGGCGAGCTCACGGAGCGGCTCGGCGCGCTCGCCCGGGAGACCGGGCTCTGGCTCGTTCCGGGCAGCGTCTACGAGCGCGCCGGCGACGCCGTCGCGAACACCGCGGTCGTCCTCTCGCCGACGGGCGAGCTCGTCGCGAGTTACCGCAAGTGCTTCCCCTGGCAGCCGTACGAGACGACGCAGCCGGGCACGCGAACGGTCTGCTTCGACATCGACGGCATCGGCCGCTTCGGGCTCGCGATCTGCCACGACGGCGCGTTTCCGGAGATCTTCCGCTCGCTC
>JAICZB010000015.1 GCA_025933895.1 Thermoleophilia bacterium | reverse complement strand
TCAGCCACGTTGACCCCTCCTTGGTCGGTTTCGGTTGCCGCAGCGCCTACCCGGAGGTCCCAGACCTATGCGTGGCCTCTCTTCCGGGTCCCGGCCGTAGCGGGATCGGCTACGCGTACGTCCGGCGGAGGTAATCGAGATACGGCTGCGCGGCGATCGTCGAGCCGGTCGCGCGCCGGAGCGTCTCCTGCGGAGAGAACTTGCTGCCGAGCGCGTGCACGTGCTCGCCGAGCCAGGTTCGCAGCGGAGTGAACTCGCCGGCGCCGACGTGTTCCTCGAGCTCGGGCACGTCCCGCCCCACGGCCTCCCAGATCTGCACCGAGGCGACCGTCCCGATGAGGTACGTCGAGAAGTAGCCGATCGAGCCGCCCGACCAGTGGACGTCCTGCAGGACGCCGTGCCCGTCGTCGGGCACCTCGACGCCTAGGTAGTCCCACATCTTCTCGTTCCAGCGCTGCGGCAGGTCGCGCAACTCGACGCGGCCCTCGACGATGTCCTGCTCGAGCTCGAAGCGGAGCATCACGTGCATGCCGTAGGTCACCTCGTCGGCCTGGATGCGGATCAGCCCGGGCCGGACGGCGTGGATTCCGGCGTGGAAGCGCGCCAGGTCGACGTCCGAGAACTGCTCGGGGTACGTCTCCTGAAGGCGCGGATAGAAGCGGCGCCAGAACGGGAGGCTGCGGCCGACGAGGTTCTCCCAGAGCCGGCTCTGCGACTCGTGGATCCCGAGCGAGCACGGCCCGCCGGTCGGCAGCCGCTCGAGGTGCTTCGGCTGCTGGTGGCTGTAGAGGCCGTGGCCGTACTCGTGCATCGTCGAGAAGAGCGACTCGAGCGAGTCCGGGTGGTAGTTCGTCGTGATCCGGACGTCGTCACGGCCCGCGCCCGAGGCGAACGGATGCTCGGTCGGGTCGATCCGCCAGCTGTCGGGCCGGTGTCCGAACAGCTCGATCACCTCGTGTGAGAGCGCGCGCTGACGGTCGGGCGGGAAGTCCCCGTGCAGGAACGAGTCGTCCACGTCCCGCTCGCGCAGCTCGGCGATCAGCTCGACGAGCGGCGGCTTCAACTCCTCGAAGAGCGCGCGTACCTCCGCGGTCGTCGTCTGCGGCTCGTAGTCGTCGAGGAGCACGTCGTACCGCTCGGCAGCGCCGTTTGCGACGCAATCGACGTACTGGAGCTTCAACTCGACGATCCGCTCGAGGGAAGGGAGGAACGACGCGAAGTCCGACTCCGTCTTCGCCTTCACCCAGACCGGCCGCGCCTCGGCTGCGGCGTGGGTCATGGCCGCCCGCAGCGAGGCCGGCACGTTCACCGCCTTCTCGTAGTCGCGGCGGGTGAGTGCGATCAGCGTCGCGTCGTCGGAGTCCGGATCGAGCGACTCCTCGAGCGGCCTCAGCTCGTCGAGCATCCGCCCGACCTCGGGGTCCGTGAAGCGCTCGTGCGCGAGGCGTTGCACGGTCGCCATCTGGTCGGCGCGATGACCGGTGCCGGCCGGCGGCATCATCGTCTGCTGGTCCCAGGACAAGATGCGCGTGGCCTTGCCGAGGTCCGTGACCTCCCCTAGGCGCTCCTTCAGCCGCTCCAGCGCGTCCGCCATCCGCGGCACCCTACCCATGAGAGGGAACGATCTACCCTTCCAACGGGCGCCCGTAGCTCAGTGGACAGAGCGGCGGACTTCTAATCCGCGGGTCGGAGGTTCGAATCCTCCCGGGCGCATTTCTCGTGGCTGCCGTGGGAACAAGCAGACGGTGACGCGGCAGACGGCTCTGCGCGTGTGGCGGCGCGGCCCTTTCCGGGTCCTCTTCGCCCACCACCGCGAGCACGAGCCGCACCACGTCGTGATGCTGATGATCCTCGCGGGCGCGCTGTCGCTGATCGCGGCGATCCTCGTCGCCGGGGCGGCTGGTTACGTGGCCGTCGCCTCGCACGTCCGGCACGCGAACACGTACTGGTTCCCCTTCGCGGTCGCGGGCGCCGTCGCCGCGAACATCGGCTACACGTTCGCCTATCGCGAGGTCGCCAACGTGGGCCGCAGCGTCAAGCTCGGCACGCTGCGGGCGGGCGCAATCGTCGCGGCCGGCTTCGGGATGTTCTTTCCGCGCGGCGGCTTCGCGGTCGACATCGAGGCGCTCGAGGATCTCGGGGTCCCCTCGGAGGAGGCGCGGATCCGGGTCCTCGGCCTCGGCTCGCTCGAGTACGCGGTCCTCGCGACCGGCGCGCTCGTCTGCGCGATCTTCCTCCTCCTCGACGACCCGCACGCGCAACGTGCCGTGACGCTCTCCTGGACGATCGGCGTGCCGGCGGGGACGGCGCTCGCGCTGGTCGCCGTCCGGTACCGCAAGTGGATCTGTCGCGGCCGCCTGAAGAAGGTGCTCGGCCCGCCGCTCGAGGCGATCACCGTCGTCGGGCAGATCGTGGCGTCGCCGCGGCGACACGGCGCGGCCGCCTTCACCGGCATGGCGGTCTACTGGGCCGCCGAGGTGTTCGTCCTCTGGGTCTGCCTCGCCGCGTTCACGCGCGACGCACCGTCGGTGACGGCGGTCGTCGTGGGCTACGCGACCGGTTACGCGCTGACGCGGCGGACCCTGCCGCTGGCCGGCGCCGGGGCCGTCGAGGCTCTCCTGCCGTTCGCTCTCACCTGGGTCGGCTACCGCCTGCCCGCGGCCGTCCTCGCCGTCTTCGCCTACCGCGTCTTCAACCTCTGGCTGCCGCTCGGTCCCGCCGCGGTCGCGCTGTACCACCTGCAGCGCCGCGCGCCTGACGGGAGCGGGACGCTAGCGCCGGACGCCGAAGTCGGTGGTGATGATCGTGACGCGCAGGTTGTGAAAGACGCCAGGAGCGCGCACGACACGAACCGCTGAGACGCCGATCTGCCGCCACCGCGCGGACTCCAGGTTCCGGAGATGCTCGGGGCTCGCGATCCACATCTTCATCGCTCTTCCGGCGCTGACGCCCGGCGCGGCCCAGAGGAGGTTCTCGCCCACCGACCAGTACGTGTACCGACCGGCGCCGTAGTAGTGGCCGATCCGTCTCCAGAAGGCGGTGCCGTCGGCCGAGGCGTGGCCGAAGTAGCCGAGCTTCCCCATCTCGAGCGAGTGCTGACGCGCCGAGCGGTCGAGGGCCGGCGACTCGCGCAGCGCGACGAGCCCGTGCGCGACGCGGAACCGGTTCACGGCCGCCAGGACCTGCCGATTCAGCGCCGGCAAGCTCTTCTCGGAGCGGCTCGTCGCGAACGCGGAAGCCGCGAGGAGCCCGGTCGCGGCGACCAGCGCGGCGGCGATCGCGAGGCGGGTTGCTCTCGCGCCGTTCACGCCCACACGGTCGCGGCTGCGGAGGAGAAGCGCCATGGGCCGTTCGGCGCAAATTCGCGGAGCAGGGGTCCTAGAGGCTTGATGTGCATTAGGCCGCCGTGGTTTCGAGCCGACCCACCCCCGGCAGAATGCACCGATGTCCCTCCGCGGCGAACCGCTCGAGCAGGAGACGACGCTGCCGGACGGACGCGTCGTCGCGGTTCGGGTCGGCCTCGCCGAGGACTCCTACATCCCGCGCCGTGAGCTCGACACGGTCGTGCTCGAGCTCTGGGACGAGGGACGCGGCGAGCACCTCGCCGGCGTGGCGACCGTCCTCTCCGCGGACGACGTCGACGCCGCCCGCGCGCTGCTGCGGGAGGTCGTCCAGAGCCTCGCCGACGGATCGCTTGCACCAACCGCCGGCGCGCTCGAGCCGCTGGCCGATAGCGTTCCGCCGCAATGAGCGAAGCCACACTTCATACGAACCACGGTCCGATCGCGGTCGAGCTGTTCGACGGCGAGGCACCGAACACCGTCGAGAACTTCCGCAAGCTCGCCGCGGACAGGTTCTACGACGGCGTCATCTTCCACCGCGTGATCCCGGACTTCATGATCCAGGGCGGCGACCCGACGGGCACCGGCACGGGCGGCCCCGGCTACAGCTTCGACGACGAGTTCAACGACCACCCGGTCGTGCGCGGCGCGCTCGCGATGGCGAACGCCGGCCCGAACACCAACGGCAGCCAGTTCTTCATCGTGACCGCCGACGAGTGCTCGTGGCTCAACGGGAAACACACCGTGTTCGGGCAGGTCACGGACGGCATGGACGTCGTCGACGCGATCTCCCAGGTCGAGACCGGCGCCGCGGACCGCCCGCGCGAGGACGTCGTCATCGAGCGGATCGATCTCTGAGCGCGGCCAGGAGCGGCAGCCCGTACCAGAGCGACGCGACGACCGCGAACAGCGAGGCGGCGGCCGCGATCGCGGCTCCCTTCGAGACGACGGCGTCCATCACGAGGATCACGACCGCCTCGAGCGAGACCGCCGAGGCGGTGATCCCGGCGATCGACAGCCGGTTGCCGACCTTGAGCATGTGCTCCTTGTCGCCGTGCCGGAAGCGGAGCCGGTGGTACGAGCTCGGGGCGGTCAGGAGCGCGACCGACACGGCCGTCGAAAGGAACGCGACCACGAACACGTCACGCTGGAACTCGGTGACCCGCGTCCAGCCGTTCGCGAAGGGAACCGCCAGGAGGAACGCGAGGAGCACGGTGACGCCGGGGAGCACGACCCGCAGCTCGTTCAGCAGCTCGATCAGCTCGCGATTGGCCCGCTCCTTCGGCGTCTCGTCGTCCGGATGCGGCTCGTCCATGCGTGGACGGTACTGCGTCCGGGCCGCACCGTTAAAGCTCTTTGCCGGATTGGCCGAACCAGCCTTACAGCCCGCTTTCAGATCTCTTGGACCCGACTCATCCGTGCCTGATCTCATGCTTCCGTGCCCGGCGTGACGCGACGCCTCCTGCTCGCCGTCCTGGCGACGCTGGCGCCGGTCGTAGCCGCCTCTCCGGCCGGCGCCGCCGGGCACTCCACTCACCCTGCGCGCAAGGCCGGTCGGAACGTCGGCATCGTCGACATCTACACGACGCTCGGCTACGAGAACGGGATCGCCGCGGGGACGGGGATGATCCTCTCCCGCTCGGGCGAGGTCCTGACGAACAACCACGTGATCAGCGGCGCGACGAATTTCAAGGTCGTGGACGTGGTGACCCACCGCAAGTACTCGGCCACGGTCGTCGGCTACTCGGTCTCGCGCGACGTCGCGGTGTTGCAGCTGGCGCATGCGTCGGGCCTGCGAACGGTCAGGCTCGGCGGCGGTCTGCGTGTGCGCGTCGGCCAGCGGGTCGTCGCCCGCGGGAACGCGCAAGGGCGCGGCGGACCGCCCAAGGCGGCACACGGCCGGATCATCGCCCTCCACCAGCAGATCGTCGCCAGGGACGAGACCGGCGAGTCCGAGACGCTGAACAACCTGATCGCGACGAATGCGCCCGTCGTGCCCGGCTACTCCGGCGGGCCGCTCGAGGACGCCCGGAACCGCGTCCTCGGCATCGTGACGGCCGGCTCCGTCACGGGCGCCCGTCGAGGCTTCGCGATCCCGATCAGGTATGCGCTCCAGCTCGCGCGCCGGATCGAGAGCGGCAGACCGAACTCGATCGTCCACATCGGCCCGACGGCGTTCCTCGGCGTCGAGCTGAGGAACGTCGTCGGCGGCGCCCAGATCACACGGCTCGTGCCGGGCAAGCCGGCCGATGCGGCCGGTCTCGTCGCGGGCGACGTGATCAACTCTCTCAACGGCGTGGCGATCGCGTCGAGCACCGACGTCCGCCGGGCAGTCCTCTCCCTCGTACCCGGCAAGGCCGTCCCGATCGGCTGGACTGACACGAGCGGCACCGCCCAGACCGGCACGATCACGCCGGAAAGCGGCCCGCCTCAGTAGCGCCGGCCGCAGCCGAGGTCGACGAAGCTCGCGCTTATCTCAGGTCAGCTGCTGGAAGAGGGATGCCATGTCCGAGCAGATCCACTCCTCGGCGAGCAGGCCGTCTTCGACTCGGTAGAACTCGTGACTGACGTAGTGGATCTCGCGTCCGGTGGCGGAAATCCCCTGGAACTCCCCGCCGTGAGTGCCGCGGAAGCTCACGCGCACCGCGACGCGGTCGCCGACCGATACGAGGTCGTCGATTCGAGCTTCCAGGTCGGGAAAGGCGCGCCTCATCATCTCGAACCCCTGCCGCCATGTCTCCCGCCCGTGTAGCGGCTCCGGCAAGCCGGCGAGATGCAGCACGAGGTCGGGTGCCACAACTGCCAGCTATCGCTCCGTGTCGCCGCGGTTGAAAGCCTCGAACGACTCCTGCACGAGCGCTGCGTTGGGGTGAGAGTTCGCGGAACTCTCCAGAAGCGGGTGGCGGGAATCGAACCCGCGTAACTAGCTTGGAAGGCTAGGGCTCTACCATTGAGCTACACCCGCGGAGCGCTGGGTACGGTAGCGAGATGCATCTCTCGGCGGAGGCGATCGGGCTTGCGCCGGCGCTCGCAGTGGGGCTCGCGGTCGCGGCTCGCGGTGGCCCGGTCTCGCGGCTGCGTCTCGCCGCCGGCGCGGTCGGCGTGGCCCTCGTGTTCGCCGCCTTCGTCACGCAGCTCGAGCCGCTCGCGAACCACACCTTCCTCTGGGCGCACCTGCTGCAGAACGTCGTCCTCGCGGAGTGGGCTCCCGTGCTGCTCGTGCTCGCGATCCCGCCGCGGCTCGCCGAGCGCGCCTCGGGGTTCCCGCTGTTCCGGCCGTTCGTCGCGCTGCCGCTCTGGCTCATCGCGTACTACACCTGGCATCTGCCCTGGATCTACGACACGGCGCTCCGTCACCCGCACTCGCTCCTCCACGTCGAGCACCTGACGTATCTCGCCGCGGGCGTCTGCGTCTGGTGGCCGGTGGTTTACGGGAGGGCGTCCGCCGGCGCCAAGGCCGCGTACCTCTTCGCCGCGTTCGTGCTCGCGTCCCCGCTCGGGCTGTTGATGGCGCTGATCCCGCGCGCGATCTATCCCTTCTACGTGCACGCGCCGCGGACGTGGGGGCCGGGGCCGCTCGGCGACCAGCAGATCGCGGGAGTGACGATGGCCGCCGAGGAGGCGCTCGTCTTCTTCGGGGCGTTCGCCGGCTACCTGCTGCGCTTCCTCGCCGACGAGCAGGCGAGCGGCGCGTTCAGCGCGAGCCGGAGCGCGAGGGCACCAGCAGCTCGCGCTCGGCCGGCCGGCCCTCGCGCAGCTCCCGGCTCCGCTCGGCCTCGGCGTTGATCTCGGCGCCGAGCAGCAGCGCGATCCCGGCGAGCCAGAGCCACGTGAGCATGATGATCACCGCGGCGAGCGATCCCCACGTCTTGTTGTAGGAGCCGAAGCTCGACGTGTAGAACGCGAAGGCGCCCGAGGCGGCGAGCCAGACGACGGCCGCGAAGACCGAACCGGGCGTGATGAAGCGCCAGTGCGGATGCTCGACGTCGGGGCCGCGGTAGAGGAGCATTGCAAACGCCGCCAGCAGTCCGGCGACGAGGATCGGCCACAACGCGATCCACCAGATCCAGCCGATCGCACCCGAGACCGGCCCGGCGTGCGAGGCGACGAACCGCTCGATCGGCGGCCCGAAGATGAGCAGGATCGCCACGAGCAGGAACGCCACGCCGATCACCGCGACGAGCTGGACCGCGACGATGCGCTTGCGAACGAACGAGCGGCCGTCCTTGCGCTCGTAGGCGAGGTTGAGCGCCGTCATGTACGTGGTCATCGCGCCGGTCGTCGCCCAGAGAGCGAGCACGAAGCCGACGATCGTCATCACGACGCCGCTCGACGGATTCTGGTTGAGGCGCCTCAGGCTTCCGCCGAGCAGGTTCGCCGCCTGACCCGGCATCACCTTGGAGAAGTGCGCCATGAGCGTCGTGATCGTGTCCGGCCCCACGAGGAGCGAGAAGACGCCG
This sequence comes from Thermoleophilia bacterium, assembly GCA_025933895.1. Classification (GTDB taxonomy): domain Bacteria; phylum Actinomycetota; class Thermoleophilia; order Gaiellales; family Gaiellaceae; genus Palsa-739. The sequence goes on along the minus strand of JAICZB010000015.1, from coordinate 12,183 downwards.
ACCACTACGAGCAGGACCGACGGAATCGCAAAGAAGGTCGAGTACGCGAGCGCCGACGCGAGCATCGTCCCGTTGTCGTCGAGGAACTCCTTGACGGCGCGGACGATGATCGCGCGCCAGTCGCGGAAGGAGAGGTCGCCGAGGCCGGGGTCGACGAGCCGCGGCTCGTCCCGTTCCGGTTGCGGCATCGGCTCGTTCGGCCCGAGGCGCTGCTCCTCGAGCGGCGCCTCGTCGGGCGCAGGCCGCTGAGTATCCTCCGCCGCCGGCGTGCCGCGCTGCTGTTGGCGTGCGCGCATGTCGAAGCAACGACGAAGGCGGCGATCGGGTTGCGGAATCGGGGCGGGCAGATTCGAACTGCCGGCCTCCCGGCCCCAAACCGGGCGCTCTGACCAGGCTGAGCTACGCCCCGAAGAGCCTCAGTGTAAGCCCGGGGCTTTGCGTATCGTCAGCGCCGGATGCGGGTCACGATCCTCCATACGAACGACATCCACGGGCGCGTCGAGGGCCTCGCGCGCATCGCAACCCTCGTCGAGCGGATCCGCAACGAGACACCGCACCGCGTGATCTACGTGGACGCCGGCGACGTCGAGGAGACGACGACGCGGCTCTCGAACCTGACGAAGGGCGTCGCGATGCACAGGCTCCTCTCCGCCGCGGGCTGCGAGGTCTCCGTCGTCGGGAACGCGGTCTGGCTGCGCTACGGCCCGCAGGTCGTCGCCGATCAGGCGCGTGCCGCGAGCTACCCGCTGCTGCTGGCGAACCTCTCGCCGGTCGACGGGGTCCAGCCCACCGCGCTGATCGACGGCGTCGGCTTCGTCGGCGTCACCGATCCCTTCCACAGCTTCCTCGACAGCGGCGTCTACGGGATCGAGGTCGCCGACGAGGTGGAGACGGTGCGGCGCTGGGCCCGCGAGCTGCGAGCGCGGGGCGCGGAGCTCGTCGTCTGCCTCTCCCATCTCGGCTACGCGATCGACGAGCGCTACCCGTCCGCCCTCGACCCGGAGCTCGCCGAGCAGGTGCAGGGCGACGTCGACCTGATCGTCGGCGCCCACACGCACCATCTCCTACCCGAGGGAGACCGCATCGGCTCGGTCACGATCGCCCAGGCTGGATGCTTCGCCGAGCATCTCGGCAGGATCGACGTGATCGACGGCGAGATTCGCGTCTCGATGATCGAGGTCGGCGAGGACGTGCCGCAACATCCCGCGGTGCTGGCGGCGATGGCGGCGGCGGAAGCCGACCTCGACGCCTCGCTCGACGAGGTCATAGCCGAGCTCGACGCACCGCTGGACGCGCAGTGGATTGCCGAGATGCTCCGCGAGCGGATGCAGGCGGAGATCGGCCTCGCGACGTCGGCGGTCGTCCTCGACGACTCCCTGCCCGCTGGCCCGCTGCGCCGCCGAGACCTCTGGGAAGCGTGCCACTCCACGGCGAATCCAGCAGTCGTCGAGCTCACCGGAGCGCAGCTCGCCCACATGATCGAGCGCGGCAACGACGCGCAGTTCCAGCAGACGACCGACAACCCGCTGCGCGGCGTGCCGCGGGGGCCGCTCCATGTCGCAGGCGACGCAGGCGACCTCGATCCCGAGCGGACGTACGTCGTCGCAGCCACCGACTACGAGCTCGAGCGCTACGGCCGCCTCGTCGAGGACGCCTGGCAGCTCTCGATCCGCTACGACTTCCCGACCATCATCCGCGAGGCGGTCGAGGAGCGGCTCGCGCGCGATTCGGAGAGCGCTACTCCGACTCGATGAGCGCCCGGAGCTCGGCGAGCTTCTCGCCGCGGAGCTCGTCGCGCTCGCCGCGGTCGATGCGGACGAGCAGCTCGCGTACGAGAGGGGCGAGCTCGAGCGGGTTGAACGGCTTGGTCACGTAGTCGACGCCGCCGATGTCGAGGCCGCGCGCCCGATCGCGGAACTCGGCGCGCGCCGTGAGGAAGATGATCGGGATGCCGCGCGTGCGATCGTCCTCGAGCAGCTCCTCGGCCACCCGCCAGCCGTCGAGGCCCGGCATCATCACGTCGAGGAGCACGACGTCGGGCTGCTCGGCCCGAGCGAGATCGAGCCCGGTCGTGCCGTCCGCGGCCTCGAGCACTTCGAGCCCCTCGGCCTCGAGATTGACCCGGCAGAGCAGCCGAATCGGGGCCTCGTCGTCGATCACCAGAACCTGCACCTGGCCTCTATCCGGCACCGGCCGCGTATACCCATCCATGTCGGCACTCATACTCGCTGCTCGCCTCCCCTGACTGAATCGGCAACTACGGCCGGAAGCTCAAATGCGAAGCGCGAGCCCTCGCCCTCCTGCGACGAGACCCAGATGCGGCCGCCCATCGCAGTCACGAGTCCGCGGGCGATGAAAAGACCGAGCCCGGTGCCCCCGGCGCCGGCCCTGAGCTCGGCGTCGGAGCCACGGTAGAACTTGCGGAAGATCTGCTCCTGGTCGGCCTGCGGGATGCCGATTCCCTCGTCGGCGATGCTCACCTCGACCGTGTCGCGCCCTCTGGAGGCGCCGACGGTCACGGTGCCTCCCTCCGGCGAGTAGCGGAGGGCATTGTCGACGAGGATCGAGCACACCTGGCGCAGTTTCTCGGGATCCGCCTGCGCCGCGAGCGGCTCGTCGGGCAGCTCGACGACGAACTCGTGCCCGTTGGCCTCGACCGCCGAGACCGTGTCGAGCACCTGGCCGACGACGTCGCGCACGTCGGTCTCGGCGAGGTTGACCTGGAGGTCTCCGGTGTCGAGGCGGGCGACGTTGAGCAGCGTGTCGACGATCGACGTCAGCCGCTGCGACTCCGAGGCGATGTAGCGGAGGAACGTCTGCCGCTCCTCCTCGCCGAACATCACGTCCTGCCGGAGGAGCGTCTCCGCGAAGCCGTAGATCGAGGTGAGCGGCGTGCGGAGCTCGTGCGACACGGTGCTCACGAAGTCGGACTTGACCTGCTCGACGAGCCGGTCCCCGGAGATGTCGCGGAAGGCGAAGATGCGGCCCGCAACGGCGCCGAGCGGATCCCGCATCACCGCTTCGGTGACCGAGAGCCAGACCTCCTCGCGGCCGCGCATGATCGGGACGAGCCGGTCGCCGCGCGCGCCGTCGTCGGGCGCCTCGAGGCTCCGCTGCAGCACGTCGACCGGCGCACGGCCGAGCGCGACGGTGGCGGGGACGCCCGTGATCCCCTCGGCGGCGCTGTTCCAGAGGACGACCTTGCCGTCGCGGTCGACGGCGACGATCCCCTCGGCGATGTTCGCGAGGATCGCGACCGACCGCTCGCGCTCGAGCGCCACGCGCTGGTAGAGCTCGGCGTTCGACAGCGCGGCCGACGTGCTCGCGGCCACGGCCAGCAGGGCTTCGATCTCCTCCTCGCGCCACTCGCGCGGCATCGAGGCGTAGACGGCAAGAACGCCGACGGTCGCTCCCTCCGGCCCGCCCACCGGGACTCCGAGGAAGGCGGCATGGCCGGCCTGGAGCATCGGATCGAGCCCGCGCAGGCGCTCGTCCTCCCCCGCCTCGGCGTGCGCCACGGGCGCGCCCGACTGGACGACGTCGCCGGAGAGCCAGCCGCCGGCCGGGCTCCGCGAGCCGAGCGTGGCCTCCGCACCGGCTCCCTCGGCCGCCGTCACGACGAGCTCCTCCCCGTCGAGCAGCCGGAAAGCGCCGGCGTCGGCGTTGACGAGCGCCGGCGCCTGCTGGACGACCTCGTCGAGCACCGCCGCGGGGTCCAGCTCGCTCGTGAGTAGACGGCCCGTGCGCGTCAGCTGCTGCGCGAGGGCGCGCGCCCCTCGCTCGGCCTCGAACAGCTCACTCCGCTCGAGCGCGCCGCGCGTGGCGTCGGCAAGGTGGCGCGCGACCTCGAGATCGTCGTCGCTGAAGGAACGTTGCTCGGCGAAGAAGATGAGCACGAGGCCGCGACCGGCGTCGCGGGGCGCTTCCACCGGCACCGAGATGAGCGAGAGGTAGCGGTTCGCGACGGCGACCTTCCGCAGGTCGGGCAGCAGCCGCTCGTCGTCGGAGATCGAGGACGAGACGAGGATGCGCCCCTCGGTCGCGGCGCGGAAGATCGGTCCGTGCTGCTCTGCCGCGCGCTGCTCGAAGATGCGCCCGAGATCCGCCGGCAGCTCGTACGAGCCCACCGGCGCCAGCCGCCCGCTCGAGGGCACGAGCACGGCGGCCGAGCTGCCGCCGAGGGCCTCGGCGGCCGCCTGGGCGATCGCCTCGAGCGTCGCCGAACGGGAGAGAGACTGTCCGAGCACCGAGGCAATGCGGTAGAAGCCGCGCTGAACCCGGGCCTGCCGCGCACTTTGCGTGAACATCTCGGCGTTCCGGAGCGCGAGCGAGGCGAGCCCCGCGAAAGCTCCGAGGACGTTCGCGTCCCGCTCGTCGAAGCGCGGACCCTCGCGCCGGCCGACGCCGAGCACCCCGCCGACCTCGTCGCTCCAGAACATCGGCGCGGTGATTACGTCCGTGAAGCCGTCGTAGGCCGGATGGGGAACCGGCGACTCGATCTCGCCGTAGGCGCTCTCGACCAGCGGCCGCCCCTCGCGGACGGCCGCGCCGGCGAGCCCCTGGCCCGCCGGGAACTCGAAGCCGAGCAGGGACCGGTCGAAGCCGTGCAGCGCGACGCAGCGGAAGAGGCCCCGTTCGCGGTCGAGGAGGTAGCAGTCCGCGGCGTCGGCCTCGAGCAGCTGCGCGAGCTGGTCGGCCAGGCGCTGCAGCACGACGCTGAGGTCGAGCTCGCTGCTCAACACGTGCGCGGCGCGCAGCAGGGCGCTTTGCTGCGCGAGCTGCTCCTCGTTCTCCTCCAGCAACCGCGCGAGCCTCAGGGCGAGGCCGATCTCCGCCGCCACACCCTCGAGCAGCGCGAGATCGCCCTTGCTCCAGGCCCGGGCCGCCGGGCGATGCACGGTGAGGAAGCCGGCCGGCCGCTCGAACGCGAGAACCGGGACGGCTACGGCCGTCATCGCGTCGGCCGTCTCCACGACCGGACGCTGCTCGGCCGCCGCGCGCTCGAGCAGCTCGAGCTCGGGCGTGTCCTCCCCGGAGGGCTCGAGCTGAGGCTCGTGCCACTCGGCACCGACGGAGGAGCCGGCGGGGGCGTCGCCGACGCGCACGAGACAACGCGAGGCCCCGAGCGCGTCGGCAATGGCCTCGGCCGCACCGGCGAGCGCGGCCGGCAGATCGAGCTCGCTGCGCAGCTGCCGGGCGATCGAGGCGAGGAGCCGTTCGCGCGTGAGGGCCTCTTCGAGCGCGAGGCTCGTCCGGAGCCGTTCGAGGGCGACGGCCGCCTCGGAGGCGAGTGTCTGCATGACTGCGAGATCCTCGGTCGAGAACACGCGCGGGGCGTCGAGCGTCGCGACCGAGAGCACCGCGGTCACGCGCTCCTGCACGAGCAGCGGGACGAATGCTGCGCTCTTCGCTCCTACGCGGCTGGCCAACCGCGCGCTGACCAGGCCCGAGCTCTGGGTGTCGTAGACAGTGAAAGCCTGCGCCTCGAAGACCGCGCTCGCGATCCCCGACGGCTCGCGCTCGAGGTCGACGCGCACGGTGCGCCACCAGTCGAGGTCCTCGCCGGCCGCCCGAGCGAGATAGCCCGCGGCCTCGCGCGCGTCGTCGGAGACGAAGGTGAGGGCGGCGAAACCGACGTCGAAGAGCTCCGCGAGCTCGTCGAGCAGCGTCCGGGTTACGCCTTCGACGTCGCCGCTGCGCGCGAGCTCCTCGGCGACGCGGCTGACGCTCTCGAACTCGCGCTCGGTCGAGGCTCGCCCGCCCTCGCGCGGGCCGCCGCGCCGGAGAATCGCACGCAGCAGCAGAACTGCGGCCGCGGCGCGGCCGAGCGCGCGAACGGTCGAGTGCTCGTCTGGGGTCCGCACTGGGCCGTGAGATTGTACGGCGAGAGGCCCGAACGGGCCAGAACCGACTCCGGAGAAGGAAAAGCCCGCCGCTCGGGGGGTCGGTGCGACGGGCTCTCCCGATTGCTCCCCGCAAGACGTCCGCAGACGTCGCGGTTCGCATCGCCCAGTGGCAAGGAGGGTAGAGGCCGTTTGCGATACGGACAATGGGCCGTCCGGCCCATCTTTGCAACTCGCACGGAGCATGCTCGCGCGCCGGAAAGATCGCATCGTGCGGCGCCACTCACGCCGCTCTAACGCTCCCCGGCTATCGTGACCGGACCGTGGTGAAACGCCTTCTCCTCGCCTCGCCGCGAGGCTATTGCGCGGGGGTCGAACGGGCGGTCGAGACGGTCGAGCGAGCCCTCGCTCACTACGGGCGCCCGGTCTACGTCCGCAAGCAGATCGTCCACAACTCCCACGTCGTCGAGGACCTGCGGGCCGGCGGCGCCGTCTTCGTGGACACGCTTGCGGACGTGCCAGAGGGAGCGACCGTCGTCTTCTCCGCCCACGGCATCGCCCCCGCCGTGCGCCGGGAGGCGGACGAGCTGCGTCTGACCGCGATCGACGCGACGTGCCCGCTCGTGACCAAGGTGCACGCGCAGGCGCGCCGCTACGCGGAGGCCGGCTACGCGATCGTCCTCATCGGACACGCCGGGCACGAGGAGGTCGAGGGAACGCTCGGCGAGGCGCCGGAGGCGATCGTCCTCGTCCAGTCCACGGACGACGCCGAGCGAGTCTCGCTTCCCGCGGATCGGCCGCTCGCGTACGTCACGCAGACGACGCTTTCGGTGGACGAGACCGGCGAGATCGTCGCGGTGCTGCGCCGTCGCTTTCCGCGCATCGAGGGGCCCGCGCGTGAGGACATCTGCTACGCGACCTCGAACCGCCAGTGGGCCGTGAAGGAGCTGCTGCGCGAGGTCGATCTGCTGCTCGTCGTCGGCTCGACCAACTCGTCGAACTCGCAGCGCCTGGTCGACGTCGCGCACGCCGACGGAACTCCCGCCTATCTCGTCGACGACACGCACGGCATCGACGAGAGCTGGCTGGACGGCTGCGAGACGGTCGGCCTCACGTCGGGCGCATCCGCGCCGGAGCGGCTCGTGGCCGAGGTCTGCGCGTGGTTCACGGCCCGCGGCGCCGAGCTGTGCGAACAGGAGCTCGTGCACGAGGACGTGAGCTTCAGGCTGCCCGTCGAGCTTCGACGGGCGGAACGCGCAGCGGCCTAGCCCTTCTCGAGCTCGAGCTCGCCGCCCGCGACGCGGATCTCGGTCGCGAGCACCTCGCGCGCGATCCAGTCGCCGTGCCGGTCTGCGAGCTCGCGAAGCGCCTCGGGCACTGTGAGCACGATCCGGTCCGTCAGCTCGAATCCCTGCTCCTTGCGCAGCGAGTTGACGCGATGGATGAGCTCATAGGCCTCTCCCTCGAGCACGAGCTCGTCGTCGAGGCCGAGGTCGAGCGCGACCGTCACGCCGTCTCCCGTCACGACCGCCCAGCCCTCGCGGCCGCCGCGCTCGACGAGTACCTCGTCGGGCTCGAGCTCGTGGCCCGCGGCGCGGAAGCGGCCGTCGTCCAGCTCCTCGAACTCCCCCGAGGAGAGCGCCTCGCGCAGCGCGCCGAGCTCCTTGCCGAGCTTTGGCCCGAGCTTCGGCAGGTTCGGCTTCACGCGCAGCTCGACGGCGTCGACGGTGCCCAGCTCGACGTCCTTCACGCGTAGCTCGTCCGCGACCTCCTCCAGATGGCCGTCGAGGTTCGCTCCCTCGACGACGAGCCGGCGCAACGGCTGGCGCAGCTTGATCCCTGTGGTCGAGCGCGCCTGGCGGCCGAGCTCGACGACACGCCGCACCTCGCCGATCTCCTGGAGTAGCCCGCGATCCGGCTCCACCGCGTCGGGCCAGCCGGCGAGGTGCACCGACTCGGGCCCGTCGAGGACGAGGGTGCGCCAGAGGTGGTCGGTCACGAACGGGAGGATCGGCGCAACGGCGCGCAACGACTGCACGAGCGCGTACCACAGCGTTCGCAGCGCAGCCTCGTCCCCGTCCCAGAAGCGCCGCCGCGAGCGGCGGATGTACCAGTTGGAGAGGTCGTCGACGTACGCCTCGAAGTCGCGCATCACGTCCGGCGAGAGCCAGCGCTCGTAGCCGGCGGTCGCGGCGGCGACGAAGGCGCGCGTCCGCTCGACGAGCCAGCGGTCGAGCGGCGTGAGATCGCCGTCCGGCTCGAGGCTCGCCCACTCCGGCCGGAAGCCGGCGATGTTCGCGTAGTCGACGAAGAACTTGATCGAGTGCCAAAGGGTGAGGAGCTTGCGCTTGACCTCGTCCGCGGGGCCGAAGCCGAACAGGAGGTTTCGATCGGGGGGCTGCGCTGCGAACTGCCACCGCATCACGTCCGCGCCCATTCGCGCGAACGCCTCCTCGGCGGGAATCGTGTTGCCCCAGGAAGCGTGCATCTCCCGGCCGTTCTCGTCGAGCATCTTCTCGTAGCCGAGGACGCGCCTGAACGGGGCGCCGCCCGTCAGGACGACGGACATGAAGAGCTGCGAGTAGAACCAGAGGCGGATCTGCTCGCGCATCTCGCTGACCCAGTCGGCCGGGAACCAGGTCTCCCAGTACGCGTGGTCGGGCAGGTCGGCGGTCGTCAACCCCTTCGCAGCACCCGTTCCGAAGCCCTCGGGCACCCGCTCGTCGTTCTGCCAGCCGAGCGTCGAGAAGGGGACGATGCCGGCGTCGAGCCAGACGTCGCCGACCTCCCGGATCCGCTCCACCGGCCGGCGGCACTCCTCGCAGCGGACGGGCACACGGTCGATCCACGGCCGGCGGAGCTCCTCCAGCTGCTCGAGCCCGGACAGCGCGCGTTCCTCGAGCTCCCGGCGCGACCCGATCACGTTCAGGTGCCCGCACTCGCAGGGATAGAACGGCAGCGGCAAGCCGTAGTAGCGGCGGCGGGAGATGTTCCAGTCGCCCATGTTGCGGAGCCAGTCGTCCATCCGCTTGCCCATGTACTCGGGCGTCCACTCGACCGTCGCGTTCGCGTCGAGCATCGGTTCCCGGAGGTCGCGGACGGAGATGAACCAGTCGTCGGCGATGCGGAAGATGAGCGGCGTGTGGCAGCGCCAGCACTCGGGGTAGCGGTGCTCGTGGAGGCCCGCCTCGACGAGGACGCCCTTCTCCTCCAGGTTGCCGATGATCTGCTCGGCCGCCTCGGTCGTCGAGAGCCCGTGCAGCCAGCCGAAGTCGTCGTAGAAGCGACCCGACTCGTCGACCGGCTGGAGCACGGGCAGGCCGTGCTCCTGCGAGAGCTCGAAGTCCTCGGAGCCGGCGCCCGGCGCGATGTGGACGATGCCCGTTCCCTCGTCCATCGAGACGTCGTCCCACGGAATCACACGATGCTCGACGTCCGCGGCTGCGGCGAGCTCGTCGAACGGACCACGGTAGGCCCAGCCGACCAGGTCGGATCCGCGGCGGCACTCCTCGAGCTCCTCGTCCGGGTAGCGAGCAGCGGCCACCCACTCGCCGTTCCGACGCCGGCCGTACTCCGCTTCGGGATTGACGGCAGCGGCGACGTTCGCCGGCAGCGTCCACGGTGTCGTCGTCCACACGACGAGGTACTCGCCCGGCCGGTCGAGCAGCGGGAAGCGGACGAAGAGGGACGGATCGGCGCGCTCGACGTACGAGCCGATCAGCTCGTGCTGCGAGATCGAGGTGCCGCAGCGCGGGCACCACTCGGTCGAGCGGTGGCCGAGGTAGAGCCAGTCGCGCTCATGGACCGTCTTCAGCATCCGCCAGACGTACTCGATGTTCGTGTCGCTCGACGTGAGGTAGTCCTTGCCCCAGTCCATCCACTGGCCGAGGCGGATCGATCCGCGGGTGAGCGCCTCGGACGACCGCACCACCACGTCGCGGCAACGGCGCGCGAACTCCTCGAGGCCGAAGTCCTCGATCTCCCGCTTCGAGTTGAGTCCGAGCTCACGCTCGACGCCGACCTCGATCCAGAGCCCCTGGCAGTCCCAGCCGTTCTGGTAGCGCTGGTGGAAGCCGCGCAGCGCCTTGTACCGCTGGAAGACGTCCTTCAGGGTCCGCCCCCATGCCGTGTGGACGCCGAGCGAGAACCTGTTCGCGGTCACCGGGCCGTCGATGAACGAGAAGAGCGGCCCGCCGCTGTTCTGCTCTCGCAGCTTGTCGAACGTCCGCTCGGCGTCCCAGCGCGCGAGCGTCGCCTCCTCGAGGCCGGGGTGGTCGGGTTTGTCCGGTAGAGGTTGGAAGATTGGCTCCCCCATGGGAAGGCAAGTCTAGGCCGAGGCGTTAATGACTACGGGGAACCTGGTACAGGTCCCACAACTCACGCGACACCGAAAGGAAACGATGGCAACCGACGTCACCGACACCACCTTCGAGAGCGAGGTCCTCCAAGCGGAGGAGCCCGTCCTCGTGGACTTCTGGGCCGAGTGGTGCGGGCCGTGTCACGCGGTCGCGCCTGTGCTCGAGCGCATCGCCGACGAGCACAACGTCAAGCTCGTCAAGGTGAACATCGACGAGAACCAGGATCTTGCCATGCGCTACGGCATCCAGTCGATCCCGAACATGATGCTCTTCGAGGGCGGCGCCCCGAAGGCCTCCGCCGTCGGCGCGATGCCGAAGGGGATGCTCGAGCGCCAGCTCGGTTTCGAAAGCTGAGGGAGCGCGGCTTTGCGCCGCGCTCTCAGCGCCCTCGAAAGCGCGGCGAGCTAGTCGGCCGTCTGGGCCGGATCGCGACCCTCGACGAACCGGAGAAAGTCCGCGTGCTTGGCGAGATACGCCTCGAGCTCTCCGAGACCCGCGCCCGCCCAGTCCTCGAGCCACGTCTCGGCGATGTCGTCCTCGATCCGGTGGAACCCTCGCTCGCTCATTGCGGGCATGATCGACACGAAGCCGGGCAATGGCTATGGGCCGTTCGGCTCAACTTTGCGGACGGCCGGACCTAACCGTTTCAGGGAGGAGGAGGCGATGCACGACAACCCGCGCCCGAACGAGGAGGAGCAGGAGCTGGCGCAAACCGACCGGATGGACGAGGAGGAGGACCAGCGCAGCGGCTATGCGCCTTCCGAGGCCGCCGACGAGGACGAGGAGTAGACCTCGCCACGGGCCTCGGCCACACGGCACGACCTCGCCCGCGTCGAGCTGCTCGCGGGCTTGCCCGGCGAGATCCTGAACCGGCTCGCGCAACGCATGGAGCGCGAGGAGGTCGTGCCCGGCACGGTGCTCATGCGCGAGGGCGGGTCCGGCGACCGGTTCTACGTTCTCCTCGCCGGCGTCCTCGCCGTCAGCCAGCGCGACCTCGGAGCGCGCAGCGTGCTTCGCCCCGGCGACTACTTCGGGGAGGTCGCGCCGGCGATGGCCGTGCCACGGACGGCGACCGTCTCCGCCATGACGCCCGCGGTCGTCGCGAGCTGCGATCGGGCGACGTTCGACGAGTTCGTGCGACCGCTCTTCGCCGACGACGACTAGAGCCGGTCACGCGCCGAGCTCGGCGAGCACGGCGTCGCTGAAGGGCGGCCAGGCCTCGACGGCCCAGTCGCCGAAGCGGCGGTCGGTGAGAACGCCGCACGTGAGGCCGGCGTCGGGATCCACCCAGAGGCAGGTGCCGCTCGCGCCGAAGTGACCGAACGTGCGCTCGGAGTTACGCGTGCCCGTCCAGTGCGGCGACTTCGCGTCCCGCAGCTCGAACGCCAGTCCCCAGTCGTTCGGCTCCATCCGTGCGATGCCCGGGAGCACGCCGCTGAGGCCCGGAAACTGGACGGCGGTCGCCTCGGCGAGCGTCTCCCCCGCGACGAGCGTCGGCCGGAGGAGCTCGCGGCCGAGTGCCAGCAGGTCGTCGAGTGGCCCGCGATAGCCGTGCGCCGGCGAGCCGGCGAGCCGGCCGGCGAGCCCGAGCGGCCGGACGACCGCCTGGACGAAGTAGTCCGCGAAGGGCATCTCGGCCCGCTCCTCGACGAGACGCGCCGCGAGCTCGATGCCCGTGTTCGAGTAGATGCGGCGGCGACCCGGCTCGGTCAGCGGTGTCTCGCCGTCGATCGGCAGGCCGGAGGCGTGGGAGAGCAGATGGCGCAGCGTCGCGCCCGGCGGGCCGGCGGGCTCGTCGAGGTCGACCGTGCCCTCCTCTAGCGCCACGAGAACTGCGACTCCCGTGAGGAGCTTCGTGACCGAGGCCCACGGGAGCTCGGCTTCCCCAGGGCCGTGCGTTGCGACGACGTCGTCCGCGCGCGCGACGCCGGCAGCGGCCACGCCCGCGTTCCAGCCATCGATTGCCCGCAGCGATTCCACCG
>JAICZB010000127.1 GCA_025933895.1 Thermoleophilia bacterium | reverse complement strand
CACCGCAGGCGAGGGCCGCAGCCAGCAGCCGCCGCGTTCCGGAGGTGCGAAGCCGGGCGTTGTCGTCCCACGCACCCGGAGTCGATGGATCGGATGGGATCGCGGTCGCAATGTGGATGACAGCGTCGCATCCGTCGACCAGGCGGCGGAGGTCCGCCGCGAGCAGGTCGGCTTCGATCAACTCGACCCCCTCCGGGAGGCTGATACGTGGCCGACGGCGCGCAATCGCGCGGACGCGGTGTCCCCGGACGACAAGACGCGGGATGAGCGCCCGGCCGAGAACACCTGTGGCACCCGCGAGGAAGACGGTCACCGCGAGGCCTCCGCTCCGCTGTGCGGGACGCCGGCCGACTGGAGCAGATTGGTCATGACTCGATGCAGCTCGCAGGCGCGAGCGGGATCGATCCGGCCCTGGACGGCCGCGCGTGCGACCTTGGGCTGAAGCTCGTCTGCGTACCAGACGTGCAGATCTGCGGCCGACGCGCAGCGAGCGCGTGGCGCTTCCCAGTCTCGGTCGAGCATTCGCTGGCGGCTCCGGTCAGTTGAAGGGAACACCCGCGAGCTCGTCCCCGGCTGCTGCCGCGTCTCGTGAAGCGGCGTATTGCTGGAACCGGGTCCAGCCGTCGACGGCGACCACCGCGAGGGTGAGAGCTGCGATCTCCTCCTGCGCGAACTCGGCGGCAAGCTGCGCGTAGGTGTCGTCGAGAACGCGAGTCTGTACCGGCGTGGTCAGCGCCTCGCACCATGCGAGCGCCGCCTGCTCGCGCACCGTGCAGAAGGAGGTCGCCCGCCGCGCGGCAACCCGGTGCTGCCGCGGCCTTTCCTTGTCTCGTGCAGGCTCATGCTTCGAACGTGTATCCGGGCAGCGGGCGCAGCCGTTCAGCTGTGCCAGGCGCATCCTCACCAGCTCGAGCAGCTCGAGCTCCAGCCCGCAGCCGCGGACCGCGCCCTCGATCGTTGCGCTGAGCTCCTCGGACAGAGCCTTCCGGTCGTCGAGGCCCATCGATCCCCGCTCTCCTCTTCCTGCTACCGATCGTCCTGCTACCGACCTCGCCGGCGACTTCGCACCGGGAGCGGCTTCGGCCGCTTCCAGGTGAGCTGCTTCTTGCCCGTTCCGGCGAGGACGAGCAAGAGCGCGACGATCTCCACCAGGAGGACGGATGTGTACGGCCCGAATGTCTGCATCGTTCATCTCCTCGGTTCGCGATCCGACTGGTCGCATTTGCAAGTGGCAGCGCTCTCCACGGTAGAGAGAAGGCGATGCCGGAACCAGCCGCGCCTTCGTCCATTCGATGGCGGTTAGGTGAACGTTCTCTCACGGACTCACGTGCGAACTCGGACACGGACGCATTACGTGCCCACGCCCGGCCGAGTAGACCTAGAGGTGGAAACAACGTCGACTTCCACGAGGAGGATGAGTCCATGTCGAGCATCACACTCCACAGGCCGGTCGCCAGCATCGACGGCGCCAAGGCGAGCGTGCGGGCGCACCGCCGCGATCCCGCCTACCAGGCCTATCTGCTGCTGCGCATCGCCTTCACGGTGCTGCCTCTGGGGATGGGGATCGACAAGTACTTCAACGCGATGGTCGACTGGCCGACCTACCTCGCGGGCTGGATCCACAACATCCTGCCGGGCACGCCGCAGCAGGTGATGTACGGCGTGGGCGGCGTCGAGATCCTGGCCGGACTCCTGGTCGCGCTCAAGCCGCGCTACGCCGCCTACGTCGTCGCGGCCTGGCTGGCCGGCATCGTGATCAACCTGTTCAGCTACCCCGGCTTCTACGACATTGCCGTACGCGACTCCATGCTGATGGTCGCTGCCCTCGCGCTCGGGCGGCTAGCAAGCCGCTACGACTCCCCCCTGCGCCTGCGGGCGCACGCGAGCGACGACGACTGAGGCCGTGGAGGTCGATCTGGAGCCACGGACGAGGAGGCACGAAAATGGCGCTCCGAGTGACAGACGAAGTCGAGGCGAGCACACCGGCCGTCATCGACTGGCGGCGCAGTGAGCTCGTCCGCGCCGGCTACCCATCCGAGGTCGCCGACGAGATCGCTCGGCAAGGCGACATCGACCTGCACAACGCCCTCGCGCTTACAGCACGGGGATGCCCATCGACGCTCGCCTGGGAGATCCTGCGCTGACGACTCGTCGAGGAAGCCACTCGTGGGCACGGCCGTACGTGGACGCCCCCTTCCGTGCGGCCCTGCCCGCCTACGCCGCAACCAGCTTGTAGCCGAAGCCGGGTACGGTCAGGATGCGCTCCGGGTGCGAGCGATCGGGTTCGATCTTTCTCCGCAGACTCGACACGTGCGCGTCACAGGCGCGCTGGTCACCGACGTAGGTGCTCTGCCAGAGGTGCTGCATGATCTCGCGGCGCGTGAAGACCCGCCCCGGTTGCTCCGCGAGGAGGGCGAGCAGCTTGTATTCCGAGGGGCTGAGCGCGACCGGCTCGCCGTCGACGAGCACCTCGTGTTTGACGACGTCGATGCTGAGCCCACCCAGGCGGCGCATGGTCGAATCTCCGGCGCGGTCTAGCTCTCGCCGCCGGAGGATGGCGTGGACGCGGCTCAGGAGCTCGACCTCCGAGAAGGGCTTCGTGACGTAGTCGTCGGCGCCGACCTCGAGGCCGAGCACGCGGTCTGCCTCGCTGTCGCGGGCGGTGAGCATGATGATCGGCACCGGGCTCTCGGCGCGCAGCCGGCGGCAGATCTCGGTCCCGGAGAGCCCCGGCAGCATCAGGTCGAGGATGACGAGGTCGAACGGTTCCGACTCGGCCAGCGCAAGCGCCGTCGTGCCATCCGCGACGCCCTCTACCTCGAAGCCCTCCGCGGCGAGCGCGTCGGTGACCGCGTCGAGAATCGCCTCCGCGTCCTCGACGACGAGGATCCGCTCGTTCATGCCAGCACCGGGACATCGGCGCGAGGTAGCACGATGCGAGCGGTTGTCCCCTCGCCAGGGACCGAGTCGATCTCGACCCGACCGCCTATTGCCTCGACGGCCTCCTTCGTTATTGGGAGACCGAGCCCGAAGCCCGCGCGTCCTTCCTCAGTTGGGCCTCGGTAGAAGCGGTCGAACAGCCTGCCGAGCTCGTCAGGCGGGATCCCGGAGCCAGTGTCGCTGACCTCGATCATCACCGACCCGTCGTCTTCGACGGACGCTCTGATACGGATCTGGCCGCAATCGGTATGGCGTGCTGCGTTGCTGGCGAGGTTGAGCAACGCATGCTCGAGGAGGTCACGATTGCTCCTTGCGACCAGATCAGACGGACAATCGAGCACCAGCTCGGTTCCCGCCTTCAGGTCGAGTCCGCCGACCAGCTCCTCGATCAACGGACGAAGGGCGATCTCTTCACGCCGCGGCTCTTCTTCCCGAGTCTGGGCCCGCGCGAGCATGAGCAGCGAAGAGGCGAGCCGATTGAGGCGCACGGACTCCTGCTGAATGTGGCCGAGAAACCGGTCGCGCTTCTCCGGGACCTCGCGCGCCCCGGCCTGCAGGCGCTCGATCGCACTCGTGATCGCCGCCAGCGGCGTCCGCAGCTCGTGCGCGGCGTTGTCGACGAACTCGCGCTCGATGCGCCTTCGACGCTCGCGCTCCGACACATCCTGGAGGATCACGAGCGCGGCGTCCGAGCTTGCCGGAGGGATGCCGGTGACGTTGAACACGCGCTCGCCGTCCGCGCTGATCGCCTGGGCCTCAACGGCAGTCTCGTCGGTCTCGAAGAGGCCGGCAGCGAAGCTCCGAAGCGGAAAGCGGAACCATGTCTCCGGGACGGGGCTACCTTCCCGGAGCGGTGCGCCGGCGAGCATGCGCACGGCCGCCGAGCTCGCGAATTCGACCCGGCCGTGGCGGTCGACGCTGATAACGCCCTCATGCAGCCGCTCGAGGAGGCGGCTGAGCTTGCTCCGTTCCTGGAGCTCGGTCTCGTAGAGCTGGGCGCGTTCCAACGCCTGCGCGCACTGGCGGCCGAGCGCGAGCACGAACGAGCGCTCGGACTCGGAGAACCTTCGCGGTCGCGTGAAGCCGAGGAAGAGCACTCCGAGCGGCGCCCCGCCGGCGATGAGCGGGACGTGCGCGCCGGCTCGCGCGGGGAAGCCTGGTTTGCCCGCCAGCGCGTGCGGCTGGCTCTCCACCTCCGGATAGCGCCTGCGGATGGCGTTCTCGGACTCGAGGAAGACCGGCTCGAGTCTGCGCAGGGCGTCGGCGCTGGGCACGTTCAGGTCGACCGAGAACCGACGCCACTCGCCTTCGATCAGCGCCAGATCCGAGCCCTCACCCCTCACGACCTCCAACATCGTTCCGTTCTCGGCGAGAAGCTGGAGAGCGCCTGCGTCGGCGTGGAGGCTCGCGACCCCGTTCCTGACAACGACTTCGGCGACCTGAGCGGGCGTGAACGCCTGCGCCAGGGCCGCCGCGAGGGACTGCAAGTGCGCCGTTCGCTCGATCGCGCGTTCCGCGGCCGCGCGCGCCTGCCGCTCCGCCTCGAACAGGCGTGCGCGCTCGAACGCCTGGGCGCCCTGGCTCGCGAGCGCCTTCAGCAGCTCGCGGTCGTCGGCGTCGAACGTCCGCGGCGTGGCAAAGGTCAGCGCCATCAACCCAATCGGCCGGCGTCGCAGCTGCAGCGGGATGAATGCGATCGCCTCGTGCCCGGTGGCCACGTGCTCGTGAGCGAACTCCGGCGACGCCGCGCGAACCGCGGCGGCCGACTCGAAGTAACGCTCGCCGCCGCCGCGAAAGACCTCGGCACCCAGGAGCGGACTCGTCAGCGGCAACTGTTTGTAGGAGCTCGCAAAGTGCTCGGAGGTTCCTCTCGTCGCCACCAGCTTGAGCTGAGTGCCGTCGGCGGTCAGGAGTCGGACGAAACCGCCGTCCGCGCCGACCGCCGCAGTGCCCTGGCCGACGAGCACCTCAGCGACCGAGCCCGGCGTCGCTGCCTTCGACAAGGCGGCGGTCACCGCCTGCAAGCGGTTGATGCGTTCGGTTGCGTGCTCCGCGTTGCGCCTGGCTGCTTGCTCGGCCTGGTAGAGCGTCGCATTCTCGATCGCCAGCGCCGCCCGCCGGGCAAGATCGTCTGCCAGCCCGAGATCCTCCGGCGTGAACCGCCGTCGCGAGTCCGTGTTCGCCAGCAGGATCGTCCCCAGCGTTCGCTCGCGGACCCGCAGCGGCACCACGATCAGCGACCTTGGGCCGAGCTCGTGCAGCATGCGCAGGTGATCGGGGTTCTGGGCGATGTTGCTCAGAAGCGCCTCCGAGACGTCCGGAATCAGCTCCGCTGTGCCGGTGGCGAGCACGCGAAGCTGGATGCTCGGCCGCTCTGCAGTCGGCGGAGATAGGCGGCGCATGCGCCGTACGAGCTCGACCTGCTCCGGATCGCGATGGGCGACCGCCACGTCCGTCAGCGAGCCGGCCGCGTCGGTCAGCTCGACGATGCACCAGTCGGCAAGGCCGGACAGCGTCAAGCGCGCGACGCTCTCGAGCATCTCGCGGTGGTCGAGATCGACCACCAGCAGCCGGCCCGCGTCGGCGAGCAGGCGCTGCATCTCCTCGCGACGCACGCGTTCTGTGATGTCGTGCGTGATAGCCACCGCGCCGACGACATCGCCGGAGGAGCTCCGGACCGGGGTGACGGTGAGCGAGACACGGATCTCGTGTCCGTCCTTGTGGCGCCGCGCCGTCTCCAGATGCTCGATCTCCTCGCCGCGGCCGAGCCGCTCCATGATCGTCGCCAGCTCGTCCTGGCGATCGGCTGGGACGAGCATCCCGATCGGCTGACCGATTGCCTCCGCGGCGCTGTACCCGTAGAGCTTTTCCGCTCCGGGGTTCCAGGATCGGATGATCCCGTCGAGGCTCTTACCGACGACTGGCTCCCCGAGTGAATGGACCAACATCGCTTCTGACAGGACCACGGCACTCATCCCGGGCGGCAGCCGGTCGGGCCGTCGCAGGCGTCCGAGCCTGGATGCGTCCTCGCTCTCACCTGAGAAGTCTCCGTGACGACAAGAACAATAAGCGGAGGGCTAATGGCTATCACCCCCGAGCGTCGCCGACTACTTGGCGCGAAAGCTCCCGCGCGAGTGGACGACAACGTCGACGGAACAGCCCGCTATGCACGCTGGTGGAAATACTCCGCAACCGCGACCGGGCTTCGTCCCATGGTCGACAAAGCGCTTGATGTCACCGACTCGACCTGGACACGGAGCCAGGCGAGGGTCCGGTCGAGTTCAAGCTTGCTGAAGAGAGGCAGGCGGTATTCCTGGGCTCGCTCTCGGTAGGCGACCGGGTCTCCTGTCTGGAGGGCGAGGCGCATTCGTGGCTTCAGCTCACGAAGCGTCATCGCAGCTTCGATGCCACCGAGGCGAGGCATGTTGATGTCCAGGAGGGCGATCTCTGGACTTTGCTGAAGTCCGAGTTGGATAGCTTCGGCGCCGTCTTCGGCTTCAAGCACGACGATCTCCCCAACGGCGTCACGCGCGCAGTAGGCGAGCAGCGAACGTTCCAGACGATCGTCGTCTGCGACTAAGAGTCGAATCTGCGGCTCGTGCTCGTCTGCGCCCACGTGAGGCAGTACTGCAATCTCTTCCATTCGGCTGGCTCCTTCTTGAGGACTCGCTGACGAGAGTGCCGCGGAGCGAAACCCACGCCAATGGGCCCGAGACCCCATCTGCGACCGTTGCTTTGCCACCGCGCGACGAGCACTGCGCACCGCCTGCGCGCCGACGGGCCGCCCGCCGAGCCCGTGGGCGTCGAACCGTTGGCGCCGCCGGACGTGATGCCGATCGGGGCACGCCCATATGAGAGCCAGAGCCGACCCTGCACGTGGCATGAGCGCGACGCCGCTTCGCTCGGCTTTCATGTGTGGGCTCCGGCGCCCGATCGCCCTGAGGACCAACTCGTCCCGGCGACGGGCTACGCAATCGGCGACTCGCTGTTCGGGCTGGAGGCGTATCCCGGTCGTGAAGGACCGGGTCGGCCGCGTAGGGCTCCCGTTAGGGCTGGAGCAGATGGGCGGCGTCCCT
>JAICZB010000150.1 GCA_025933895.1 Thermoleophilia bacterium | reverse complement strand
GCTGCTGCAGAACGCCGGTGCCGAGGTCTCGTACCACGACCCGCACGTGCCGCGCGTCCACCAGGAGGGCGTCGAGTTGTCCTCCGTCCCCTACGAGCCGCAGGCCCACGACTGCGTCGTGATCGTCACCGACCACTCCTCACTCGACTACGAGCAGCTGGTGGACGACGCCTCGCTCGTGGTCGATCTACGCAACGCGACCGGCGCCAAGGGCAGTGCGGCGGAGCACGTCTTCAAGCTGTGAGCGAGCGGCTGCGAGTCGGACAGGCGGGGCTCGGCTACTGGGGGCGCAACCTCGCGCGGAACTTCGACGAGATCGCCGACCTGCGGTGGCTCTGCGATGCGAGCGAGGAGCGGCGAGCGGAGTTTGCCGAGCGCTATCCCGACGCAACGCTGACGGGCGACTTCGACGAGCTGCTCGCCGCGGACGACGTCGATGCCGTCGTGATCGCGACTCCCGTCCCCACGCACTTCCCCCTCGCGCGGGCGGCACTCGAGGCTGGGAAGCACGTCTTCGTCGAGAAGCCGCCGGCCATGCGCGCCGCGGAGATGGAGGAGCTGATCGGCCTCGCCGAGGCCGGCGGGCTCGTGCTCATGCCGGGACACCTCCTCCTCTACCACCCGGCCGTCCAGAAGCTGAAGGAGCTCGTCGACGCCGGCGAGCTCGGCGACGTGCTCGTCGTCTACGGCAACCGCCAGAACCTCGGCGTGATCCGCAAGGACGAGAACGCGCTCTGGTCGCTCGGCGTCCACGACCTCTCGGTGATCCTCTACCTGATCCAGGACGAGATCGTGGAGGCGGCCGCGCACGGGCACGCGTTCCTCAACGAAGGCGTGGAGGACGTCGTCTTCTGCTACCTCCGCTTCGCGTCGGGGAAGATCGCGCACATGCACCTGTCGTGGCTCGACCCGCACAAGATGCGGCGGCTCACCGTCGTCGGCCGCGACAAGATGGCCGTCTTCGACGACATGGAGCTCGAGCGCAAGATCACCGTCTACGACAAGGCGCCGGAGCAGCCGTCGGGGACGTACGGCGAGTGGCGGACGCGGACCGGCGACACGTTCAGCCCCAAGCTCTCGAATGCCGAGCCGCTGAAGCTCGAGTGCCGGCATTTCGTGCGGCTCGTGCAGGAAGGCTGGGACGGGCGCGAGATGCACGACGGCCTCGAGGTCGTGCGCGCGCTCGAGCTCCTGACGAGGAGCCTTCGTGGCGGTTGAGCCAGAGATCCATCCGACCGCGATCGTCTATCCGGGGACGGTGCTCGGCGACGGCGTCAAGGTGCTCGAGCACGCCGTCGTCGGCAAGCGGCCCGCGCTCTCGCCGCGCTCGACCGCCAGTCGAGAGGAGCTTCCGCCGGCGGAGATCGGCGACGGGACGATCGTCTCCACCGGTGCCGTCGTCTTCGCCGGCGCGAAGGTCGGCGCCCGCGTGATCCTCGGGGACCAGTCGTGCGTTCGCGAGCGCGTCTCGGTCGGCGACGACGTCGTGATCGGCCGCGGGTCGCTCGTGGAGAACGACACGACGATCGGCGCCATGACGAAGATCCAGGCCGAGGCGTACATCACCGCCTACTCGACTCTCGAGGAGCACGTCTTCGTCGCGCCCTGCGTCGTGACGACGAACGACAACTTCATGGGTCGCACCGAGCGGCGGCACGACCTGATCAAGGGGCCGACCATCCGCCGGGGCGCGCGGATCGGCGGTGGGGCGATTCTCCTCCCGGGCGTCGAGATCGGCGAGGAGGCGTTCGTCGGCGCAGGCGCGGTCGTGACGAAGGACGTCGAGCCGCGGATGATCGTGGTGGGGAACCCGGCGCGCGTGATGCGGCCCGTCGCCGAGGACGAGCTGCTCGAGAACCAGTAAGGGTCGCTACCTGCTCTTGGTGAGCTGCAGCGCGTAGCGGCCGCCGCCGTGGTGCCTGATCCGGAGCTCGACGAGATACCAGCCGCCGCGCGGCGCGCGGTACGAGAGACGCTGCGTCTTGCCCGGATGGCGCGTCTGCGCGACCTGGCCGTGCTCGTGAAAAACGCTCTTCGTCCCCGGGCTCCACACGCTCAGTTCGACCACCGCATGCGCCCACCGCGCCGCAACCCGCGCGTGCAGTCGCTGTCCGCGGATCAGGTGCACGCGGTAGACGTCGACTCGATCGTCCCAGTAGTCGAGCGTCGCGTCGAGGACCGGCCGCTTGCCGAACAGCTTGCGCGCCTGCGAGGCGTTGTCGTTGGGCTCGAGCCGGTCGGAGGGCGGAAGCGGAGAGCCGGAGTCGACGACGTCGACCGCCTTCGTCACGTCGAGGCTGCCCCAGCCGCTGTACTTGTCCCGTCCCACCGGACATGCAGTGCCAGCGCAGCTGTTCGACGCGCCGACGTCGTCGGTGTGCCGCTCGAGGATGCGCGTGACCTGGCTGCTCGTGAGCCCGGGGTGCAGCCCGAACAGCACCGCCGCGGCGGCCGAGACCTGCGGCGCGGCGAACGAGGTCCCCTCCGGATGGCGGTAGGAGCCAGTCGCGCAGTCGGTGTATCCCTGCGGCGTGCACCCCGTCTGCTGAGCGGTCAGCGCCGACGGGAACGTGGAGAAGATGCCGACTCCCGGGGCGGCGAGATCGACGAAGGTCGGATCCTCGTCGGAGAAATCGGGGACGTCGCCGGACTTGGTGAGAGCGGCCACGCCGATGACATGCGGGAGCGCTGCCGGCCAACTCGCGTACGGCCACGGCGTCGTATACGCCTCGTCGGCATTCCCGACAGCGGCGACGACGACTGCCCCCTTCCTGACCGCGTACGCCACGGCCTGAGCCTCGACCTTCGAGTACGTGTCGAGCGCGGAGCTTGCCGGGTCGCGAACCGCTCCGAAGCTGAGGTTGACCACCCGCGCGCCCTGCTTGACCGCCCAGCGGATGGCGGCCGCCTCAGCCTGGAGCGGGATCGAGCCGTCGGCCGCGACGACCTTGGCCACGAGGAGCTGGGACGAGTAGGCGAGGCCCACGACGCCGGACTGGTCGAGAGCTCCGGCGATCTCCCCGGCGACGATCGTGCCGTGCCCCTGGCTGTCGGTGCACGGGTCGCCGCCGACGAAGCTCTTCGACTGCGCAATCTGCCCCTTCAGGTCCGGCAGGTCGCAGTCGACGCCCGAATCGACGATCGCGACCTTGACCGGAGCGAGGCCGATCGGCGGCGCGGGCCAGGCATCGAACGCGTTGTCCTGGCCGAGATACCACTGCTTCGAGTAGTACTGGTTCGTCGGCGTGAACGCCGCAGCGGCTGAGGTCGCGACGAGCGCGGCCACCAACGCGCCGAGTACCGCAACCGTCAGCTTGCCCACTACTTCACGGTAGCCGCGTGCACGCGAATCCGCACGGATCCCGCGGCGTCCTGCGCCGTCGCCAGCCGGTAGAACGTCGTCACCTTCGGCTCGACCGTGAACCGGAATGCGCCGGCACGGATCGCCCGCATGCGCTTCCATGCGGTTACGCCGCTGCGCTTCTGCACGACTACGCCGCGGACGCCTCGCACCACACCGCTCAGCGTGACTCGCGTGCGCGGGGCGACTGCAGGGTTCGGCGACGGCGGCTGGAGCGAGAGGACACCGACGCTGAACCAGGACGAGCGGAGGTCGAGCGCCGATGCGGTTGTGGAGCCGGCGACGGATGCCGTGCGTTGCGACCCGCGCCGGAGCGACGTGATCGTGAGCGTCTTCACGCGACGGGACGAGTTGCGCTTGACGGTCGCGTCCAGGATGTGCCCGGCGACTCCAAGTGCACTGCCGAGCGTCTTACCGGTCACCGCGACGGGACCCCAGTCGTGGTACGGGGAGATCTTGTCGTAGGGATCCCGGACCGAGACGAGATACGGCCGACCGGGCGCGCCGAACGCGTCGGCCGCCGACTGCGTCCAGCCGCCCGTGCTGGACGAGAAGAGCGTGTCCGCCACGTCGCCGTCGTAGAGCAGCACCTGCCCGGCCGTGTCATCCACGGCCTGCGTCCCGGCCACCGTCTCGGCCGAGACGCCGAGGTACGCCTGGCTGCGTCCGTCCGCGTAGACGTCGAACGCGGCGCCGTCCTTCCGGCTTGCGAGCGCGTACGAGCGCGCCGCGACGGCCTGCGCGTCGAGCGCGGCTGGGAGCCACGCCGACGGCATCTCCGCCGGCACGACGCCGTCGAGGTACTGCTGGAGCGGCAGGGTGTTGATCGCGCGCAGCTTCTCGTTCGGCACGTCGACGACGAGCTGGCCGCGGTAGCGGCGACCGAGGGTGAGGCTCGTTCCGCCCGTGGGCGAGAACGTGAGCGGTGGCGCGAGTGCGACCGCCGGGCCGCCGTCGACCGCGAGCTCAAGCGCGGGTGTGAGCGTCGTCTGGCCGGCCGCGAGCGTGTGTTCGACTCCGTCCCCGTCCTCGACCGTGATCGACTTCTTCGAGGAGATGGTCAGCTGCTTCTTCCCGCTCGCGAGCAGGACGCGGATCGAGCTCTCGGTCGTCTCGCCGAGAGTCGTGCCGGGGTAGTAGTCAGCGAGGATCTGCTCGTACGTGTAGCCCTGCAGCGCGTAGCCCTGGGCCCCCCACTGCCCCATGCCCACGCCGTGCCCGTACCCGTGCCCCCTGACGAGGAAGAGCGCGCCGGAGCCGGCCGGCGCCGCGTAATGCGGTCCGGACGAGCGCGCCGCGTGCGACCCCGAGGCGAACGCCGCGGCCGCAGTGAGGACGGAGAGGGCGAGGAGCGAGCGAACCAGGACGCCGTTGAGGGTAGCTCCCATTCCGTCCGGTCGACCTGTAGAATCCGGCACGACATTCGCGAGGCGACGGAGCCTCGGTTGCGACAACAGGTCGCGGCCGGGGCTTTTCGTGTTTTTGGACAGCGCAGAGTCAGGAGGGAGAATGGCGTACGTGGAGTCAAGGAACCGGGCGACATCCGACCCGGAGACGCGCAAGGAGGTGCTCGCGGAGATCGAGTCCCGCGGCATCGAGGACGTGCTCCTCTGGTTCACCGACCTCGAAGGGCACCTGAAGAGCTTCGCCATCACGCTCGGCGAGGTCGAGGGCGCGCTCGACGACGGGATGGGCTTCGACGGCTCTTCGATCACCGGCTTCAACGCGATCGAGGAGTCGGACATGGTCGCGATCCCCGATCCCGAGACGTTCCGGGTGCTGCCCGAGAGCCGGACGGCGCGGATGATCTGCGACGTCGTGACGCCGGACGGCGAGCCCTACGCCGGCGATCCGCGCTACGCGCTGCGGCGCGCGCTCGAGCGGATGGAGTCGATGGGCTTCGACACGTTCAACGTCGGCCCCGAGGCCGAGTACTTCCTCTTCAGGGACGAGACCGGCACCGAGACTCTCGACGAGGGCGGCTACTTCGCGCAGACGACGATGGACGCGGCCACCGGCGTCAGGCGCGACACGATCCGCGCGCTCGAGTCGATGGGCATCCCGGTCGAGTACCACCATCACGAGGTCGGCCCCTCCCAGCACGAGATCGACATCCGCTTCGCGGGCGCCCTCGACATGGCCGACTACATGCTCACCTACCGGCTCGTCGTCAAGGAGGTCGCGAAGCAGCACGGCTACCACGCGACCTTCATGCCGAAGCCCCTCTTCGGCGAGAACGGCTCGGGGATGCACACCCACATGTCGCTCTTCACCGACGGCCGGAACACGTTCTTCGACGAGGACGACAAGTGGCACCTCTCCGACGTGGCGAAGGCGTTCATCGCCGGCCAGCTCCGGCACGCGCGGGAACTGTCGGCGGTCTTCGCGCAGTGGGTCAACTCGTACAAGCGGCTCGTGCCGGGCTTCGAGGCCCCGGTGTACGTCGCCTGGTCGCAGCGGAACCGCTCGGCGCTGATCCGGATCCCGCTGTACAAGCCGGGCTCCGAGCAGGCGACCCGAGCCGAGATCCGCTGCCCCGATCCGGCGTGCAACCCGTACCTCACGTTCGCTGCGCTGCTGCACGCGGGACTCGAGGGGATCGAGCAGGGCTACGAGCTGCCCGAGCCGATGGAGACGAACCTCTACCACCTCACCGCCGAGCAGCGGCGCGAGCGCGGCATCGTCTCGCTCCCGGAGACGCTCGGCGAGGCGATCGACGAGCTCTCGCAGTCGCAGCTGATGCGTAAGGCGCTCGGCCCGCACATCTTCGACCGCTACGTCGAGCTGAAGCGGAAGGAGTGGGACGAGTACCGCGTCCAGCTGACCGACTGGGAGATGAAGAAGTACCTCGCGGTTCTGTAGGCCTGTGAGACGGCGGCGGGCGACCCGGGTCGTCCGCCGCCGTCCCTCCTTGAATCTCGGCGCCTGCCGCGCTTAGATCGAGCGGCGGCCAACAGGGAGGAGCAACTGATGCGCATCGAAGGATCGGTCACCGCGATCTCGTGGATCCCGTCCGAGGCGATCGACGGAATGCCGAAGCTGCCGT